>JAGVTM010000220.1 GCA_019136785.1 Chloroflexota bacterium
CCTAAAATTGCCGGGGCAGGTTGGGAGGTCGTTTGGTTGCCAGGGTGTGGCATTTGATGAGGGGGGATGCGCGCCTAAAATTGCCGGGCGGGTTGGGGGGTGGCGCGTCTGGTTGCGGGGGCGGGGCGTCTGGTTTTTGGGGGGAGGTGCGCGGCTAAAGTGGCCTGGAGTGGGTTTGTGGCGGGTGGGTAGGGGGGTGTTTTGGTGGGCGAACGTGGGAGCGCGGGGTGTCACGCCTGCCTGCGGCGGGCGTGACACCTAAGAGAATGGGCAATTTTGGGCGCGTGCGCGCCCAAAATTGCCCGGTGAAGTTGTTTGGGGGGAGATTAGCCGTTCAGGCTGGGGAAGGAGAAGAGGCTGGGGCTGGTGGGGGCGGCGCTGCTGTCCAGGTCGGTGTCCAGACCGAAGCCGAAGCCAGGCATCTCACCGCGCATCCCGCCGTGACGATGACCGCCGCGGGGGCCGCCAGGACCGGCAAAGCCACCGAGACCGCCCAGGCAACCTTCCTGGCTGAGAATGGCATCCGCTTGCGCCTGGGTGATTGTGCCGGCATCTACTGCCGCTTGCAACGCTTCAGCGCGATAGGCTTCTACAGCCGCCTGTACATCTGCCATGTCTACGTCTTGCTGCGCAGCCAGGTCAAAGATATGCACGCCTTCCGCCTGCGCCGCTTCCAGTTCTTCGACTGTCAGCCCCAAAGCGTCAGCGATAGCCGCCTGTTCTGCCTCAGAGTCAAAGATGGAGGAGAAGTCAAGGCGGAGGGGTTCGCCGCTTAACAGCGCATCTGCCTGCACCTGAGTGATTTCACCGCTGGCAACGGCGTCGGCAATAGCCTGTTCTCTGGCAGCTTCGACGGCGTCGCGCACGTCAGCCATGTCTACATCTTGCGCGGCGGCGATCTCCGCCAGGCTTTGACCTTCAGTGCGGGCCGCTTCCAGTTCGTCCACCGTCATGCCCAGGGCCTCGGCGATGGCCGCTTCTTGCGCCTCAGGCGTCAGGAACCCGTGAGAACCGCGTACCTCTAAGCCGCCAAAGAGACGCCCGCCACGCCCGCCGCCGGCCAACAGGCGGTCTGCCTGCGCCTGGGTGATGTCGCCATTTTCTACGGCGGCAGCCAGGGCTTCTTCTTTAGCCGCCTGGACGGCGGCGTTAACGTCGGCAATGTCCACGCCTAACTCTTCAGCCAGGTCAGCCACGCTCTGGCCTTCGGCGCGGGCGGCGTCCAGTTCCTCGACGGTGATGCCCAGGGCGCCGGCAATGACTTCGTCTATGGTCGCCTGGTCAATGTAGTCGCTCAGTCCGGCGCCGGGGCCAAAACCGTTGAAATGGGCCAGCGTTTGGGTAATGGCGCCGGCGGGGATTTCCAGCGCGGCTGAGGCCACGGACGTTTGGGATAACCCAAACCCAATAGCGCCGAGGGCGACAATACCAAATAACATAATACCTGCAATCTTAATCTTCGACATGATCAACCTCCACTGTTGATAATGAGGCGTCCCGCCAATGTTCTCTGGCGTCAATGCCGTGGGTCATTGACGGGACTGTTATGACAGCGGGCGCGCTTTCATGTTTGTCAGATGGTCTGCCCGCACTTCAGGATTTTGAGAGACGGAACACGCGCCAATTGATTTTGATGGGTGGGCGCATTGGACTGCGCCAGTCGTCGTCTCAAGTTGGCTGAAGGATACCGGAAAGTTTTTTAGAAATTGTGAAGGGAGTGTTTGGATTCTGTTACCTGCCGGGATTTGGTGTATGCGGTAAGCAGGGTGGCAAGCCCCCATCCCCCGAACCCCTTCTCCCTTTAGGGGGAAGGGGACTTTCGGAGAGGGCGCTGCGCGCCTTTGCCCACCATTGCCCCTTGCCTGGCAATCGGGACGGGATTACTCGATTGTTTTCGCCATGTTCAAATCAGCCTGGTCTACGGGCAGACGAGTGACGCGCACGCCGCAGGCGTGGTAGATGGCGTTGCAGATGGCGGGGGTGGTGGGAATGGAGGAGAGTTCGCCCACGCCTTTGGCGCCGTAGGGGCCATCGGCGGCGGGGTCTTCTACGACCAGGGAGATGATTTCGGGCGTGTGTTGGATGCCGGGGATTTTGTAGCGGGCCAGGGAATCGGTGAATGGGATGCCCTGCTCCACGATGTATTCTTCGGTCAGGCAGTTGCCCAATCCCATCATGACGCCTCCCTCTACCTGGCCTTGCAACCCAATGGGGTTGATGGCGCGCCCCACGTCATTGGCAGCCACGACTTTCAGGACGCGCACGATGCCTGTTTCCAGGTCAACTTCGACCAGGGCGGCCTGGGTGGCAAAGCTAAAGGCAAAGTGCATGTCGCCGCCAGACCCCAGGGGTTGGGTGGCGGGCGCTTCGTATTCGTAGTAGGTACGCGGTTCGCGCCCTTCAGCCAGCAGCCAGGCGATGGCCTGCCCAAAGGGAACAACGCGCCCATTGGCGCGCAGCAGTCCTTCTTCATAGCGGAGTTCGCCCGGCGGCACGTCCAGCCGTTCAGCAACGACGCTGCTGATGCTCTCGCGCAAAATGCCGGCAGCTAACCGCGCCGCATTGCCGGTAACATAAGTCTGGCGGCTGGCCGTAGTGGGGCCCGCGTCTGGCGTCAAATCGGTATCCGAGAGCAAAACGCGCACCCGCGCATAGGGCAGTCCCAACTCTTCGGCTACGCATTGGGCGACAATGGTGACCAATCCCTGACCAATTTCGGCGGCGCTGGTGCGGACAATAGCTGTGCCATCGGGAAACGCTTCAACTACAGCCGCAGCTTTATCTGGCGCGCCGCCGCCCAGCCCTGTGTTTTTGTAGGCGCAAGCCACGCCCCAGCCATACGCCTTGTGACCCTCACGCCACGACCAGCGCCAGCGGCTGCCGGCATGATCTATATAGCGGCTGACCACCTCTATCGTTTCCAGCAGGCCCACGCTTTCGCGCAGCGTTTGCCCGGTAGCGGTGGTATCGCCTACTTGCAGGGCGTTGCGGCGGCGGAACTCCAGGGGGTCCAGTCCCAACTGCTGCGCCAGGATGTCCATGTTTTGCTCCACGGCAAAGGCAGATTGGGTGACGCCAAAGCCGCGAAACGCGCCGCTGGGGGGATTGTTGGTATAGGTGGCGTAGCAATCAATCCTGGCGTGCGGCACGCGGTAGGGGCCGGTGGCGTGGGTGGTGGCCCGCGTCATCACCTTGTCGCTCAGGCTGGCGTATGCGCCGCCGTCGCCATACAACTCGGCTTCCAGCGCTAACAGACGACCATTGCGGGCGGCGCCGGTTTTGATGCGGATGGTGGTGGCGTGCCGCTTGGGGTGGAACAACAGCGATTCCTGGCGGGAGTACAGCATCTTCACCGGGCGGTGGGCGCGTTGGGCCAACAGAGCCACATGAATCTGGGCGGCAATATCTTCCTTGCCGCCAAAGCCGCCGCCTACCAGGGGGCTGATGATGCGCACGGCGGCGTCGGGCAGGTTGAGGCAGGCGGCTACCTGGCTGCGGTCGGCGTAGGGAATTTGCGAACCGACATAAATGGTCAGTTTGGGGTGGTCGGGGTCATAGCCGGCAGGCACGCCGATGGCGCACTCTGGTTCTAAAAACGCATGTTCGGTGGTGGCTGTCTGGTAAACGCGCTCGACGATGGCGTGGCTGCCGGCAAAGCCCACCGCCACATCCCCATGCCGTACCTGGATATGTTTGAGCAGGTTGCCGCCGGGCCAGTTTTCATGCACCAATGGCGCATCCGGCTGCAACGCCATTTGTGGACTGTCTACAACAGGCAGCGGCGCATATGTCACCTGGATCAGCGCCAGGGCGCGGGCGGCAATGGCCGGGGTATCGGCAGCTACGATGGCTACCGGATCGCCCAGGTAGCGCACTTTATCGTCTGCCAGCGCGGGCCAGTCGTGGTAGACCAGCCCATGATTGTGTCTTCCAGGCACGTCGGCGCCGGTCAGAACAGCGTGGACGCCAGGTAAAGCTGCCGCCGCTGTAGTCTCAATGGACAAAATGCGGGCATGGGGATAGGCGGCGCGCAAGGTAGCGCCGTAAAGCTGGTCGGGAAAGGTGATGTCATCGGTGTAGATAGCCTGGCCGGTGACTTTGGCAATGACTTCGGGGCGGGGCAGCGGTTTGCCGACGACAACCAGGGGGCGGCTGCTGGCAGGCGCTACTACAGGCAGCGGGTCGCCGCCGCGCCCAATCTGGGCGGCGGAGCGAATGGCGCGCAGGATGGCCGGGTAGCCGGCGCAGCGGCAGTAGGTGTCTTTGAGCGCCTCCTGGATGTCCTGTTCGCTAGGGTCGGGGTTGGCGTCTAGCAAGGCTTTAGCCGTCATAATCAGGCCAGGGATGCAGAAGCCGCACTGGACTGCGCCATGACGGGCAAACTCTGCCTGGAGGGGGTGCAGCCTGTCTAAATCAGTAGGGATAAAGGCGCTGGTACGACTGGCGGCGTTGACGCGACTGGGCGCGGGCGGCAAAGCTGCCAGACCTTCAATGGTGGTCAGGGCTTTGCCGGCACATTTCCAGGCGGGATAGACGCAGGAAAGCACGGGAAGACCATCCACCAGAACGGTGCAAATGCCACACTCTGCCTCGTTGCAGCCGATTTTTGTGCCTGTCAGACCAAGGTCGAGGCGCAGCAGTTCAGCCAGGGTGCGCCCAGGCGAAACGTCAAGGTTATGGGGTTGGCCGTTGACGGTGAGTATCATGGGGTTTCCTGGGTGGAAGGAGAGAAAATAACTAATTTGTGAATTAGTGAATGGGTGAATGGCTGATTGGGAAGGGTTCTGCCGCGGCGGCGCGGTGGACAGCCAGGGGTAGGGTGTGGCGCAGCAGCACGGCGATCATTTCCTGGCGATAAGGGGCAGTGGCACGGTGTTTGCTGGGGCGGGGGTGTAGTTCGCTGTGGGCGGCAGCCAGGCAGTCTTCCAGGGCGTCCGGCAGACGGCGCCCCACCAGCGCGGCTTCAGCCTGCGCGGCGCGCTGCGGCGTGGGGGCGACGGGCCCCAGGCAGATGCGGGCAGCGGTAATGGGGCTGCGCGGGTCGGGCTGGGATAGCTGCACCCAGACAGCGCAAGCCAGAATGGGCAGGGCCACGCCCTGGGGGCGCATGATGCGGCTGAAGGCTGTGCCGCTGTGGGGAGCGACGGTGAAGCGAAAGCGGGTGAGCAGGCTGCGGGTGGGGTCAAAGGCGGGCTGGCCGGGGCCGGCAAACAGGTGTAGGATGGGCTGCCACGTCATGCCGGCAGCGGCGGCGATTTCGGCCTCGGCAGCCAGAGCCACCAGCGCTGTCGTGCCATCGGCGGCGGGCAGGGCGTGGGCCACGTTGCCGCCCAACGTCGCCACGTTGCGCACCTGGGGCCCGCCAATGACGCCGCAGCTTTCCACCAGGCAGGCAGCGTGCTGCTGCAACCAGGCGGAGCGCACAATCTGGGTGTGGGTGGCGGCTGCGCCGACTTCCAGATAATGGTCGCGGCGGGCGATGTTGGTCATGCCGGCAATGCCCGTCACATCCACCAGCGCCTGAATTTCGGGGTGGCGTCCGCGTTGTATTTCCAGGAGCAGGTCGGTGCCGCCAGCCACGACCCGCGCGGCGCCATCATGGGCAGCCAGCAGGCGCAGGGCCTCAGCCACCGTTTCTGGCTGATAATACGCCTGCCAGGCGCTAAAGGCGGGAGAACTGGGATAGATCGGCTTGTTCATGCAGTTTCCTGCGGGGCAGGAGGTTAGTTGGGGCGCCGGGCGGACAGCGTCAGGCAAAGAGGGTAGGGTTTTGCTGCACCCAGGCGACCAGTTCGGCTATACCCTGGCGAGGGGAAACGGTGGGCTGCCAGTTGAGGGCGGCGGCGGCGCGGCGGATGTCGGCAATAAACACTTTCTGGTCGCCGGGCCGCCAGTCGCCATATTGCACAGGCACAGGGCGTCCTAACAGTTCTGCCAGCAGGGGCCCAAATTCAGCCCAGACGGAGAGAGTATTGTCTGGGCCGCCGCCCAGGTTAAACGCCTGCCCGGCCAGGGCGTGGCTGCGGGCAATGCCGGCATCATACGCCCGCACCAGATCGGACACATGCAGCAAATCGCGCACTTGTTTGCCATCTCCATAAATCGTAATTGGGCGCTGCAGCACGCTGGCAATGACAAAATGGGCCACCCAGCCCTGGTCTTCAACGCCAAACTGGCGCGGGCCATAAATACAGGATTGGCGGAACGTGAGCGTTTTCAAGCCATAGATGCGGGCGTAATCTACCATGTACTGGTCGCCCGCGCCTTTGGAACAGCCATAGGGGGAGTGAAAATCGAGCGGGTAATCTTCGCCCACGCCGTGGGGATAGTCGGCGTAGGCATAGCGGGTGGCCTGTTCCAGCACGCGCACCGTCTCCATGCCGCCATACACTTTGTTGGTGGAGGCATACAAGACGGCAGCCTGCGGCGCGTGTTGGCGCACTGCTTCCAGCACGTTGAAAGTGCCCAGGGCGTTGATCTCAAAATCCTGGCGCGGGTCTTGTACAGAGGTGGTGACGGCTACCTGCGCCGCCAGGTGCAGCGCCACATCAGCGCCGCCAATGGCGCTTTCCAGCGCGGCGTAATCACGCACGTCCCCCACCACCAGATCAAACTTTTCGCCGTGCCGCTGCCGCAGCCAGGGGAGATTGGCTGCGGCCCCCCGTCGCGACAAATTGTCGAACAGGGTCACCTGATGGCCCTGCGCCAGAAAATGGTCGGCGCAGTTACAGCCAATGAAACCTGCGCCGCCTGTGATGAATATTTTCATGGAAAGCGTTCCCTATGGGTTTGCTATTTGCGAACGAATCTTATGTCTTGCATCCTGGAAAGGCATTGCGCCGCCTGCCAGCTTTTGCCGAATTTTGCCGATGACGCCTGTCCTGGACGGCAGCCTCAAGCCCGTTGTTTTATTCTACACTCGCCGGCCCAGGCAGGCGCACCAACTGCAGCCGCGAGCGCAGGCTCTCCCAGTTCTGGCGCAGGGCTGCCTGAACGGATTCATCCAGAGGCGACAGCGTCATGATCAGGGCGTCTTCGTGGTTGTCATGATAGTAACGAGGGCGCTCGCCCACCACCTCAAAACCGTACTTTTGGTAAAGGAGTTGGGCCACCAGGTTGCTGCGACGTACTTCCAGGGTGGCCACAGCCGCGCCCTGAGCAATGGCTTCTTGCAAGGCGCTTAGCAGCAGTAGTTCCCCCAGGCCATGACCGCGCCATTCTGGATGGATGACAACGGTGCTGATGTGCGATTCGTCTAGCACCAGCCAGTAGCCAATGTAGCCAATAAGCCGTTCGGGGCCGGGCGGCTGGCTGACGGTTAAGACCTGATAGTGAGCCAGGTCGTTGTGCGTCAGTTCGTGGCGGTAGCCGCGCGCGGACCAGGGCTGGGTATAGACCAGGCTTTCAATAGCCATCACCTGGTCTACGTCGTCCAGCGTCATGGGGCGCAGGGCAAAGGGGGCGGGAGGACAAATCAGCCTATGGGCTAGAGAAGGGGCGTTGCTTAGCAAAGCGGTTACATTACTCCTGGGCAGCGCTGCCGGCGGGATCGCGCAAATAAATCGGGGAGAGGGCGGCGGCGTCATCTACCTGACCGCGACGCAGGCGGTTCCAGGCGATTTGGGCCAGATAGCCGGCGCGGCGGACGTTGGCGGATGCCGGCATGATTTGAAATGCCTTGTTTGACAAAGCTTTGTCCGCTTGCTTGATCTGGCGGGCGGCGGCGGCGTCAATCTCGCCGGCGAGAAAGGTGGGGCCGGAAAGCATCGCCAGCAGTTGATCCCAGGCAAGGATGTCGGGCGCGCCTTGCGCCTGCCAGCCATGCCGTTTGTGCCAACGATAGCGCCCGGCGCATATGCGGGTGCGCCCGGCTTCCGCCACGACGACTAGCTGTCCTTCCTGGTAACCAATGCCGGCAGCTACAATATCCAGGGTGGGCACTGCCAGCAGCGGCAGGCGATGAGCCAGGCTCAGCCCTTTAGCCAGGCCCAGTCCCACGCGCAGCCCGGTGTAGGAGCCTGGGCCAATGGCCACGCCAATGCCTTTCAAATCGGCGGCGCTGATGCGGGCGCGGGCGAACATTTCTTGCACGGCCGGCGCCAGCTCGGTCGTTTGCGTGTTCACCGATTGCCAGCCTATCTCCGCCACGATGGTTTGCCCATCGTGCAAAGCCAGGCCCATCCAGCGCGTAGCGGTGTCAAGTGCCAGTAACATAATCAACCAACCTCGCGCCGCCCTTTAGACGCCAAAAGCGCTCTGGCGGAATGATTTCAACAGCGCCAGAGAACGGTCGCCGCCGGCGGTCATGCGAATGCCGCGGCGGGTCTCGTTAATGTGGCGCAGCGCAATTAAGAGGCGATCAGCGGGCAGCATCGTTTCAATTCGTTCGGGCCATTCGATCATCATGACGCTGCGACTGGCGAGCATGTCTTCCAGGCCCACGGTGATAGCATCGGCGGTTGTTTCCAGGCGATAGCAGTCCACATGGTACAACACCAGCCCATCCCGCAGCCGGGGATATTCGTTGACCAGGGTGAAGGTGGGGCTGGTGACTCGCGGCGCCGCGCCCCAGCCGCGCCCCATGCCGCGGGCGAAAACCGTCTTGCCCGCGCCTAACTCCCCCGACAGGCAGACGATGTCCATTGGCTGCAGCAGTTCGCCCAGACGCACGCCCAATCGCTCGGTTTGCGTCTCGCTGCTGCTGAGAAAGTCCAGGGTTTTGTCGTCCAGAATCGCCATGCTCTCCATTATACCCTTTTCTGTGGCAATCATGGTATCATTGCCGCCTCAGAAAAGGAATCTACATGCGAATACTTGTCATATCGGATATTCATGCAAATCTGACGGCTTTTGAGGCGGTGTTGCAGGATGCCGGCAAAGACGCCTGGGAGCAGATCTGGTGCCTGGGCGACGTGGTGGGTTATGGGCCAGACCCGAACGAGTGCGTAGCGCTGCTGCAATCCTTCCCTAACCACACCTGTCTCTCTGGCAACCACGATTGGGCCGTACTGAACAGGCTGGACATCAACAGCTTTAACGTGGAAGCGCGCCAGGCTATCCACTGGACGCAATCCCAACTGACGCCAGAAAGTCACGCCTATCTGGATGGTCTGCCCTCGCTGGTAATCGTGCCGCCGCATTTTACGCTGGCCCACGCCAGCCCGCGCCAGCCTGTCTGGGAGTACATTCTGGACGCGAGTGTGGCTGCCGCTAATTTATTGCACTTCGAGACGCCCATCTGCCTGGTCGGGCATACACACACGCCTATCATTTACGCCTATATGGACGACCAGATGATGACGCGCACGCCGCTGTACGGACAACCCATCAGCCTGAACATACCGGACCGGTTGATTATCAATCCAGGCAGCGTAGGGCAGCCGCGGGATGGCGATCCCCGCGCGGCTTACGCCTTACTGGACCTGGAGCAAATGACGTGGGAGCATCGCCGCGTTGCCTATGACATTGCCGCCACGCAGGCGCGAATGCGCCAACACGACCTCCCCCCACGCCTGGTTGCCCGTCTGGCATACGGCTGGTAAACGGACGCGAAGGCTTGGTCACGGTTTTACGTGGCTTGCTTCGCAGGCTGTGGGAAGGGGGGGACGAGTCAAACGGCTTCATGCTTCATTTTGGAGAAGAAACGGAGGGAACTTATTGTCTGTCTGCTGCGTTTAGTAAGCAGTTGGGTAGTGGGTTTTTGAAGCATGGGCGGGTTGCCAACCCGCCCTACGTTATAGGAGTGGGCAATATGAAGCAGTGGAAGAAGAGTTTGTGGTGGTTGTTTTGGGCCATGTTTATCGTGGCTGCCTGCGCCAGCCAGCCAGAGAGTGTACTGGTTGAACGTGATTTTGCGGGGGAAGGGGGTGCAACTGCCGCTGACGCTAGCGAATTTGCCCCGTCAGAGCCCAGCGCTCAAAGCGGCAACGTGGCGGCGAACATTGAACTACCCTCGCAACCCCTGATCATTCGCACAGGCAATCTGGGTATCGTTGTGGAAGATACCGATGCCGCCGTTTCGGCTATCACCAATCTGGTTAACGGCATGGAAGGATGGGTGGTGAGCAGCAATCTGTACAAGTATGGCGAAGCGCGACGCGGCGAAATAGCCGTGCGCGTGCCCGTAACCCGGTTTGACGCCGCCATGGAAGAGATCAAGGGGCTGGCGCTGGAAGTTAACAGCGAGTCTTCCAGCGGGCAGGACGTGACCGAAGAGTACGTGGATCTGAGCGCCCGTCTGTCCAACCTGGAAGCGACGGCGGCGCGGGTGCGCGGCTTTTTGGATGAGGCGACTGACGTGGAAGATGCCCTGGCAGTCAACCAGGAGTTGAGCCGGCTGGAATCAGAGATTGAGCAGATCAAGGGGCGCATGAATTATTTGAGCCAATCGGCTTCTTTCTCCACTATCCAGATAGACATTACGCCTGACGCGCTGTCGCAGCCGATTGAAATAGCCGGCTGGCGACCGCAAGGCGTGGCTAAAGAAGCGTTAGAAGACCTGGTGAACGCGCTGCAAGGGTTAGCCGACTTCCTGATCCGGTTCGTTATTGCGGTGCTGCCCATATTGCTCATTGTGGGCGTGCCGTTGTTCTTTATCGTGCGGGCTGTGGTGCGCGCAGTGCGCAAGCAGCGCCAGCCGGCAGCGCCGCCGCCATCCGATAGTGAGGCGGCTGGTTAGCAGTTTGTTGGAAAAGTCCTTAATAACCCGCTGATGACGCTGATGGCGCAGGAAGACTGCGCGGCGCAGATTGGGCGGATTCATCCAGGCTGCCAGGAACGAAGTTTCGTGCTGTTTGCACTCTAAACGAAGTTCCGCGCTGTTTGCACTCTATCTGTTTAGACCATTCTGTTCAGCCCTGATTGGCCCTCGCCAATCAGGGCTTTTTGCTTACAACGGCTCACACCCCAGAGGTACGGCGCGCTTCCCAGACTGGAGCAGTCTTGGAGACTGCTCCAGTCTCTTTTCTTACAGAAACGGCTTTACGTCTTATTTTTCGCTCACAATCAGGTATAATTTCGTAGCGGTTCCGCTTCGCAGGCGTATGGGTTGATTTTCCAAACAGCGAAGACGCCGCGGCGAATTTAACAGAATCCCCCAATTTGCCTCAGCCACCGCCACCCTGATCCTGAGCGCGACAGATATGCTGGCTGTGGCCCCATCCAAAAGGAGAAAAAATGACAGGACGTAGGTTGTTCTCACTCTTGGCTCTGCTGGCGCTGGCGCTGGTGGTGTCGTCGGCGCGCGTGGGAGGCGTCTCCCAGGCTGCACCGGATGCCGGCAGTCACTTTGTGCGTATAGCTGCCAGCGATACCGCCGCGGCAGCGCAGGTGGGTCTGAATCCGGCGCGGGCATTCGATTATGGCTCCTTCCAATGGCTGGAGCTGTCTGCTGCCGACTTTGCCCGCCTGGCGGACAGCGGCGTGGCTTATAGCGAAGCGCCCGATGCCGGCTTTGTGCACGTGCCGGGCTACCGTTTTGATCCGCTGGCCGGCGGTGAGCCGGCGGTGGCTGCCGACCTGCAAGCCGGCGGTGGGGGGGCGGGCTTCCATCTGGTGCAACTGGCCGGGCCCACCCATGACGACTGGCTCCGCCAGCTTGAAGCGGGCGGGCTGCGCGTGCTGCAATATTACCCCCATAACAGCTTTCTGGTCTGGGGAGATAGCGCCGCCGCCGCCAGCGCCGCCAATCTGGATTTCGTCCGCTGGCAAGGCGCGTTCCACCCCGCTTATAAGGTCAACAGCGATCTGAACGGGCGGGAAGGCATCGTCAGCAACGTGGACGTCATGTTCTATAATGACGGGGACATCAAAGCTACCCTCAATGCCCTGACCGAACTGGGGGGCATCATCTTGCAGTTCTACCCGTCCCAACCTGATAAAGCGTTTTTCAACGCGATTGTGCAACTGGACGCCAACGCGGTAGAGAGCGCGGCGCGGCTGAACACGGTTTTGTGGCTGGGGTATGCCAGCCCAGAGCCGGGTCTGGAAGATGAAATGTCCAGCCAGATTCTGGCGGGCAATTACACGGGCGGCGTACCGTTCACGGGGTATTTCGACTGGATTGCGGATGTGGGCTACGATGGCAGCGGCGTCACCTGGGGCATCATTGACACAGGCGTAGATTACGAACATCCCGACCTGGGGCCGCACATTGTCAGCGGTTACAGCTATCCAGGGGCGTGCAATCCGCCCGGACAGCCGGGTTCTGACTGTTCTGGCGGCGGGCATGGGACGCACGTTGCCGGCATTGTCGGCGGCGACGCCACAGGCGGATTTGCCGACGGCGATGGCTTCCTCTACGGTTTGGGCGTGGCCCCTGGCTACAGCATCTTTGCTTCCAACTCCCTATCTGCGCCGTCCTGGCCCCCGGCGGGCGGCTGGCAGGAACACAGCAAACGCGGCGTCCTGGGCGGGGCCATTGGCGGCAACAACTCCTGGACGACAGGTGAAGGCGAGCAGCACGGCTACCAGGCCAGCGAGCGCACCCATGACCTGATGGTGCGTGATGGCAACTTCGATACGACCACTGTGGCTGAACCGTTTATTGAGGTGTTCTCTGCCGGCAACTCCGGCTTCAGCGGTTTGACTTCCCCCAAAGAAGGCAAGAACCTGATCGTCATTGCCAGCAGCGTCAACTACCGCGTGGGCAGCATTGACAGCATCTCCAGCTTCAGCAGCCGTGGGCCGGCGGTGGATGGGCGTTGGGTCCCCACCGTCGCCGCGCCGGGCGAACAAATCGCTTCCGCGCGCAACGACCTGGGCGGTTCCTGCGCCAGCCCCATTGGCGGCACCAACAATCTGTATGCCTTCTGCTCTGGCACCAGCATGGCCGCGCCGCACGCTTCTGGCGCGATTACGCTGGCGACTGAATGGTGGCGCACCTTTAATGACGGAGCGGACCCCAGCCCGGCGATGGCTAAAGCGCTGCTGGTGAACGGCGCAGTGGACATGGCCACCGCAGACATCCCCAACATCCATGAAGGATGGGGGCGTATTGACATTGACAACATCGTCAACAATCCGCTGTCTACGCGCTACTATGACCAGGAGACCACTTTTGGCAGCACGGGCGAGCAGTGGGTCATCTCGGCGGGCGTCACGGACGTGGGCCAGCCGTTGAAAATCACGCTGGCCTGGTCAGATGCCCCCGGCGCGGTCGGGGCCAATCCGGCGTTGGTGAATAACCTCAACCTGACCGTGATCAACGGCAGCAACACCTATTATGGCAACGTCTTCAGCGGCGGCTGGTCGCAAACGGGCGGCAGCGCGGACAACATCAACAACCTGGAGAATGTGTACATCCAGAATCCGCAAGGCAATGTGACCATCATCGTGGACGCCGTCAACGTCAGCGGTGACGGCGTACCCTACAATGGGGACACGACCGACCAGGATTTTGCCCTCATCTGCAACAACTGCGCCCTGATGCCGGACTTTGTGTTGACGGCAGAACCGGCGCAGCGCACCATTTGTACGCCCAGCAACGCGCAGTATAACGTGCTGGTGGACAGCATCCTGGGCTACGACGACCCGGTGACGTTGAGCGTAAGCGGTCTGCCCGGCGGCGCGGTGAGCAACTTCACGGTTAACCCGGTCATTCCTGCCGGCAACAGCATCATGACTATCGGCAACACAGGCGGCGCCGCGCCGGGTGATTACACCCTGACTATCACGGGCATGGCGCTGACCAGCACGCATACCACCGATGTGGGCTTGAGCGTGTACACAGCAGCGCCGGGCACAGCCACGCTGGTGTCGCCCATTGGCGTGGATCAGCCGCTGGTTCCCACTTTCCAATGGAATGCCGCCAGCCAGGGCGCCGTCTATCTGTTGGTGGTGAAGAACATCGCCAGCGGCGAACTGCGTTATACGGTCACTTCGGACACCAGCTACAGCTTTGACACGCCGCTGGATCCGTATGCCATCCATGCCTGGTCGGTGCGAGCGTACAATCCGTGCGGCGTGGGCAGCTTTGCCCAGTTCGGCTTCTTCCGCACTCAGGACATTCCACCTATCCTGGTGGTAGACGACGATGACAACGCGCCCGACGTGCGCAGCACGTATACGGCGGTACTGGACGGGCTGGGTCTGGGGTATGATGTGTGGGATACAGCCAACAGCGACAATGAACCGGACGCCGCCACCTTGCAGCAGTATGATGTGGTGATCTGGTTCACGGGCGACGAGTTTGGCGGTTCAGCCGGGCCAGGCGCAGCCGGGGAAGCCGCTCTGGCGACGTACCTGAATGCTGGCGGATGCTTCCTCATCAGCAGCCAGGATTACGTGTGGGATCGCGGCGTGACGGCGTTCATGCAAAGCCACCTGGGCATTGCTTCGGCGACCAGCGACGTCAGCCAGGCGACGGTGACGGGGGCGGATGTGTATGCGGGCCTTGGGCCCTATACGCTGGCTTATCCGTTCACCAATTACAGCGACCGGCTAACGCCGGCGGCAGGCGCGGCGACGAGCTTCACCGGCAACCAGGGCAGCGCGGCGGTGCGCAGCGGCACACACAGCGCGATGTTCCTGGGCTATCCGTTTGAGGCGCTGCCGGCAGCGGGACGCACGCCCGTGATGCAAACGACGCTCAACTGGTGCAGCCAGTAAGTTAGTGTAACTGTAGACTGGTTCAATCTTGGAGATTGAACCAGTCTTTATTTAAGGAGAAGTAAAATCGTGACATCGGGAAAATGGTTTATTTGGATATTATTCCTTCTCTTGAGCGGCGGACTGCTGTTTGGCAGTCGCGGGGGCGAAGTCGCGGCGTTTAATGACACCGCAGCGATCACAGTTGCCCCGGAAACGTATGCCCAACTAAACAGCTTGCAGCCAGTCACCGTGGTAGATTATGGCGCTTTTGTGTGGTTGGAACTCTCGGCGGCGGATATGGCGCGGGTGCAAAAAGCGGCTGTGCCTTATCAGGTGGACGCGAATTTCACTACCCTTACGCTGGGCGAAGTGACCTTTGATACCCGTCTGGGCGGACCAACGCTGCCTGAAGGATGGGCGAACGCCGCCAGCAGCGGGTCTGATTACCGCCTGGTGCAGTTCAAGGGGCCGACGCGGGTGGAGTGGCTGACCAGCCTGGAGCAGGCGGGGCTACAAATTGTGCAGTATATTCATCCGCATACCTACGTGGTGTGGGGTGAGGCGGGCGCTTTGAGCCAGGCGGCGGGCAACAGCTTTGTGCGCTGGACAGGGGATTTTGCGCCGGCTTATCGTTTGCTGCCGGCATGGCGGCGACTGCCGGCAGCGCCGGTGACGGGCAATGCCCTGGTGTATCGTGGGGCGGATGTGGACAGCGTGGCGCGTCAGTTGGCAGCAGCGGGCGCGACAATTACGGGGCGTTCTGTGCTGAACGCCACCTGGGAGATGATCGGCATCACGCTGGCGGGCGATAAACTGCCGCAAGCAGCCCACATTGCCGGCATTTACAGCTTGCAGCCTGATCCCACCGATGGCGGTCTGCGCGGCGAAATGAGCGACCAGATCAGCGTGGGCAATTACGACGGCAGCAACCAGGCGTTCCCCGGCTATCTGGATTACCTGGCAAGCATTGGCTACGATGGCAGCGGCGTGATTATCGCCAACGTAGACGGCGGCGTGCAGGATAACCATCCTGACCTGATAAACCGCCTCATCCCCTGCTCTGGCACGACCTGCGGCGGCGGGACGACGAGTTCTCATGGGACGCATACTGCCGGCATTATGGCTGCCGACGGCGTATCAGGCACCATGGATGGCTTTGGCTTCCTGCGTGGTTTGGGACAGGCGCCGGGCGCCAACCTGGTAGAACAGGTCTATGGCCCCTTCTACAACCTGCCGGGCGGAATGCTTCTGCTCATGACCGACTCTTACAACAACGACGCTTCCCTGTCTGGCAACAGTTGGGGCCCTTCCGGGTCGCCCTTGGGCTATGATGACGACACCATGCAAGTGGACATTGGTGTGCGCGACGCGGACCCCAACGCGCCTGGCAACCAGCCGCTCTCCTTCATTCTCTCCTTTATGAACGGCAACGGCGGCACCAGCTCCCAGGGCACGCCCGACGAAGCCAAGAACATCTTCACCATTGGCTCCACCAAGATGCAAAACGCCAATGGCTCGCAAATCCTGCAAATTGACGACCTCTCCAGCAACACGGCGCATGGGCCCGCACTGGATGGGCGCACCATTCCGCACATGGTGGCGCCAGGCTGTCAGGTGGATTCCACCTACTCTGGCTCAACCTATGGCTTGCTCTGCGGAACCAGCATGGCTTCGCCGCACGTCAGCGGCGCGGTGGCGGTGTTCATTGAATATTACCGCAGCCTGTACGGCGCGGAGCCTAGCCCGGCGCTGATAAAGGCGGCTTTCCTGCCTGTGTCCCACGACCTGGCGGGGCATCTGGACGCCGACGGCGGCACGCTGGGGCATCCGTTCGACAGCAAACAAGGCTGGGGACGCATGAACCTGGACGCGGTGGTCAACTCTGACCTGCTCATCCAGTATTTCGATAACCCGATGGTGCTGGACAACACGGGCGAATCCTGGTCGCAAACCCTTTCGCCAGCCGACCCCAGCCAGCCGATGAAGATGATGCTGGTGTGGACCGACGCGCCTGGACATGGTCTGGGCGGCAGCACGCCTGCCTGGAACAATGACCTGGACCTGGTTGTTACCTACCAGGGCAACACCTATTATGGCAATCGCTTTGGCGCCGATGGCTGGTCTACGCCTGGCGGCAGCGCCGATTATCGCAACAACACCGAAGGCGTCTTCTTTGGGCCAACGGCAAACGGCGCGGCGCAGGTACAGGTCGTGGCGGCGGACATTAACTCGGATGGCATTCCCAACTCTGGCGACGGCACCGACCAGGACTTTGCTCTGGTGTGTTACAACTGCATTACGCAGCCTGACTTCACGATGGCGGCTTATCCGACGGCGCGGACGATTTGTGCGCCGGCCAACGCTTTGTACGACATCGAAGTGGGCAGCGTTTTGGGTTATGACGACCCGGTGACTTTGAGCGCCAGCGGCGTTCCTGGCGGGGCGGCGGCGAACTTCAGCGTCAATCCGGTGACACCGCCAGACAACAGCACACTGACGGTGGGGGTTTCGGGGGCGACAACGCCTGGGGAGTACACGTTAACGGTGACGGGCATGGCGCTGACCAGCACGCACAGCGTAGATGTGGCTTTGAAGGTGTACAACGCCGCGCCAGGCGC
>JAGVTM010000096.1 GCA_019136785.1 Chloroflexota bacterium
TCATCAATAACGATAAGCTCAAAGGCATCGGGGGGGAAGGTCTGGACGTTCAAACTGGACAGGGTGCGCCGCAAGGAGGTAGAGCGGTTATAAGTGGGGATGATGACGCTTAAGGTGGGCAGTTCAGGCATTGGCGCACAAGAGGTCATCAAAAGCCAGCAGAAGCGCATCCAGGTGGGCGGCAGCCGGGTAGCGGCGGCGCACACGCTGCTGGCGGGCCAGGGCTGCCTGTTGATCTGGGTGGGCCAACAGGGTGGTCATGGCGGCAGCCAGTTTCCGCCAATCAGTGGGCGGCACCAGCAAGCCGTTTTGCTCATCATCCAGCCAATCCGATATGCCGCCCACGGCGAAAGCGACAACCGGGCGACCATGAGCCAGTGCTTCCAGGCCAACTTTGCCAAATGCTTCGGGCATAATAGTGGGCAGCGCCAGCAGGGCGCAGCGACGATAACAGGCTTGCAGAGCCGCTGCCGGCAACCAGCCCATAAATGTGACGCGGGCAGACACCCCCAGCCGCGCCGCCAGCCGTTCGTAAACCGGGCGTAGTGTGCCATCGCCTGCCACAATAAGCTGAATGTGCGGCGGCATGTACGCCAGGGCGCGCAGCAGATAGGGCAGCCCTTTCTCCATCTCTAATCGCCCGGCAAACAAAATCGTATGGGGATCAGTGGGCGGGGTATAGGGGGGAATGTCCTCCTCCTGCACAAAGTGGGGCGGCAGAATGGTTATCTGGCTGTCAGCAAAGCCGTTTTGCAGCAGCAGCGCGTGCATATAAGAGGAAGCGACCAGCAAACGAGGCAGCGCAGAGAAGGCGGCTTTTAGTTGGGCAGTTTCCTGGATAAGGCGCAGCAACGTGCGCGGGTGGCGCGCTGCCGAACAACGGCGTAAATAGTGCAGGGGAAAGCAGCGCCAGCCAAAAGGGTAAGAGCAAATCCCGTCGCCGCGGCGAAAGTGCTTGGCCAGCCCCGGACAAACAGCGGCAAACCCATGCACGTACCCTAATGCCGGCAGCAGCCGGGCTGTCTCGGCAACGTGTTCGGGCGCGTGCACATGGTGAATGTAAGCCACATCTGGTCGTTCCTGGGCGATCAGGCTGGCTAAATCGGCAACGCGGGGCACGTGATGGGCGGCGTCGCGGATGGTGTGTGGCGAATCCTGGCGATAGGCAACGACGTTTTGGTGACCCGCATGGCGGAGCAAGCGGCAAACGCTCAGCAGGTATTGCTGGACGCCACCGGCGGGAGAGTAGTCATCGTTCAGGTGCAGGATTTTCATAGAGAAAAGGCCAGCGGCGGCTTGGGCGAGGAGTCGTCAGGCAAGAGCCAAAAAGTGGGCGTCGGGAACGGCGCGGTGGCGTTGGATAAAGCGGCGGCGCGTTAGCGTACCCGGCAGCCAGGTCAGGCAGGCCAGGGTGGCGCGTAAGGCAAAACGGTTGCGAGTACGGAACCAGCGGGCAGAAATAACGGGCCAGAAACGGCGCAAGGTGGCAGGCTCGTACAGTTTCAGCAAGGTAGTAAGCTGGTTGCGGTAGCCCCAGTGCATGCGCTGGCGGGCAGGAGCGGCGGAGCCGGCAAAGCGATGGTGAATAACAGCTGCCGGCACGTCCAGAACCTCATAGCCGGCGATCCAGGCGCGCAGGCTGAGGTCTACGTCTTCCACGTACATAAAATAGCGAGGGTCAAAGAGGTCAATGGCGGACAGAGCGGCAGCACGCAGCAGCATGGCGCAGCCTGAAGCAAACGGGGTTGGCTGCGGCGGGCCGGGCGGGGCAATGGGGGTGTGAAAGGCTTCGGCTTCCGCCCAGGCGGGCACAAAACGAAACCGTATTTCCTGCTGTCCATCCCAGGTGCGCTGCCGCGCCTGGCAAATGGCAGCGCGTGGATTTTCCTGGGCGGCAGCCACCAGCGCCGCCAGCCAATCTGGTTCCACGCGGGTGTCGTTGTTCAGCAACGCCACGTAAGCGGCGGAGGCAGCCACGGCGCGGCGGATGCCCAAGTTATTGGCTGCGGCAAAGCCCAAATTGCGCCCCAGAGACAGCCAACGCACCTGGGGAAAATTAGCCTGTACCCACGCCTGGCTGTCATCGGTGGAGCCGTTGTCCACCACAACTACCTGGTAAGGGCGGTAAGCTGTCTGCGCCAGGGCAGGCAAACAAGCCTGCAAGTGGGGTAAACCGTTCCAGTTCACCAACAGAACATGAACGAGCGGCGGCATTATGGGAGGGGGTGATTTGGGGAGATTGGTTCAATCTTGCAGATTGAACCAATCTTACTGATAGGCGAATTGATAAACGATGGCATGAGGATAGTTTGCCAGCAGTTGGCAGGAATCAGACAGCCGGACGCACCAGTTCGCCAGAGTATCTGCCGTGATGCTGGCTGATTGTTCCCAGCCATCCACATACCAGATGACAAATCCTGGGTGCGCTTTTATATGGCGCTGAAAAAAGGCTTCCTGCTGCGCCAGGCTGGTTTCTTCCGGCAGGCGATAAGCGGATTGCCGGGTGATAAAGCTAACGGCGGCGGGCATGTTAGTATAGATCGTGCCGGCATCGAGCGCGGGCAACGGCAAGGAGAGAAGCGCGGGGTCGTTTATCCAGGCTGGCGCATTGTAAGTCCAGGCTGGCGGCTGCGCCAGTTCGACATACAGCCGCCGCGGCTGGTCTGCCAGCAGCAGCAACAAGAGCAGCGCCCAGGCCAGGCGCGCGCCGCGTTGGCGCCAGACAGGTTCCAGGGCGCGCAACTGCTGGTAGCCATAGCGTGCGCCGGCGGCTAACAGCAGCCATAAAAAGGGATATATGGGAGAAAGCAGGCGCGTCTCCAGGGGTTCAAACGGGACAGTGCCCGCCAGAAAGATAAGGATGCTGAGGTAAGCCAGACAGTAAAGGAGCAACCAGCCCCACCAGGGCAGCCGGAACCACGCGCTGGCGCGCCCGCTTGTGCTGGCGCGCCCGCTTGCGCGGGCGGCGACCGTTTCGTGAGCGCGCCGCAGCCTGGACGACAACCAGCCAGGACGAACCACTCCGCCAATCATGAGCAAAAGCAGCGCCAGACAAAGCCCATAGAGCGCCAGCGGATAGGCGGCAGGCAAGAAGAAGGAAAAATCTCGCCACAATAGCTGCGCAGCCAGGCGCACGTTTTGGGTAAAGCTGGCAGTAGCGCCCAGGCGGGCATCGCCAGACAGGTAACCCGTCAACGCATAGTTTTGCCACATCCAGCCAACCAGCGGTAATGGAGCCAGCAAAGTGTACAGGCTTAAGTAGCGACGGCGGAGGCGGCGGGGCTCGCCGGCGCGGCGCAGCGGCATGGCAACTATCATCAACGCGCCCCACAGCAGCAGGACGACGCCCAAATAGCGGGTGAAACCAGCCAGACTCCACATGACGCCGGCCACGACCAGGTAACGCCCACGATGATCAGGGACAGTCCAGGCGCGCCACATGCCCCACCAGCCAGCCACCGAACAAAACAGAAACAGGGGTTCGGTCCAGGCAAAAGAGAAGACCCGCAGCATGGGCAGGGAGGTGACGACACCCAAAGCCGACAACGCCCCTACCTTGAAGCCAGCGCAGGCTCGTCCCAGCGCCAGGCAACTGACTGCCAATCCAGCAAAAGCGAGTACGGACAACCAACGCGCCGCGACAAGCACGCTGCCTGTCACCCAGGAGAGAGTACAAAGGAGCAAAGGATAGGCGGGGGGCCAGATCGTCAAGGGCGCAGCGGTGCCAACCTGATCCGGCGGCAAACCAATCGTATAGACCAGGCCGCGCCCCTGGCAGAGATTCTCAGCCACGTTCAGGTAGTAAATAGAATCAGGGGAGAGGTTGGCGCCATGGGGCGTAACCAACCAGCCCAGGCTGACAGCCAGAGCAGCCAACAAAACAGCGGTCAGGGCGAAAGCATAGGCGTGGGCAGCGTCAAGAAAGCCAACGCCGGGCCAGTTAAGGCGTGACAGGTACATGATCTTTCGCCGGCATGGAACTATAACCAGCCAGGAAGCGCTCAATGGCATCAATGGTATGTGACCAGGGGAAGCGCACGTGGGCATAACGGGCTGCCTGCTGTCCCATTTGCTGCCGGCATTGCGGTTGGGTCAATACCCTTAGTAAAGCAGCCGCATAAGCTTCTTCGTCACGTGGCGTCAACAAACCCGTTTCCCCATCCACCACTGATTCTCGTACCCCGCCCTCGCCAACGGCAACCACAGGCGTGCCGCAAGCCATCGCTTCCACAGCCGCCAGCCCCCAGGGTTCCAGGCAGGTGGTATAGACGAAAGCCAGCGCCTGGTTATACAGCTTTGCCATCTCCTGGTCATCGGTTACGCGGCGCACAGTTATGACTACACCTGTCGCCGCCGCCAGGTCGGTAACGGCAGCCAATTCAGCCGCGTCCACGCTGTTAGCCACAATTATCAGGGGTGGGCGGTGAGCGGCGGGCAGACGGCTCAGCGCCCGCACCAGAAAACGGTACCCTTTGTAGTAGTGGACGGCGCCGACGCTGAGGAGGTAATTGCCTGCCGGCAAATTTAGTGGGTGAAAGCAGTCGGTGTTCACACCCAAATAGCATACGACGCAGTCAATCCCATAAGCTGCCGCCGCCTGCGCCGCAGCAAAATGGGAGTTCGTGAGTACAGCGTGAGCCTGGCGTATGTTGCGCCGCGCGTTGCGATTCCGCCACCAGGGATAAATGTTGACAGGCAGGGCATAGTAGGCGCTCTTGAGCCGCGGCAGCAACGAGCGGGGGGGGACCGCCGCGCCGACATTTTCGTTGCGGGGCACAATACCATGATGGCAGTAAAAAATCGCCGGCGTTTGCGCCAGATGCAGCAGGTCGGGGTTCAGGGACAATTGGCAATCGTGTACAAAAATGGCGTCGTAGTTGCCCGCGTCAATGGCCGCGGCAGCCTGGCGGTTCACCTGGGAGAGGGCCGCCAGGTCAGCCAACAGGCGAGCAGCGGTCAGGTAAGGCGTCAGCAGGGGGACGCGCTGCGTCCAGACGCCGCGCGGATGGAATGGCAGGCGCACTGTGCGGCGCACAAAGGGATCTAAGGGCAAAAAGCGGCGATCAGCCGTAGTTGGGCAAAATTCGTCTAGCTGGTGGCCGCGCTGCGCCAGACCTTTGACCATTTCCACCATGGCGCGGCGGGCGCCGCCAGAAGAAAGATTATGATAGAGGGCCAGTTTCATGAACGGCGGCGGGGAGGCTTATAGCGAGACGCGGGCAGAAAGCGGCGACGCGCGCGGGCACATCCTATGGCGTGCGCGGGCACGTCCTATGGCGTGCGCGGGCACGTCCTATGGCGTACCGTGGTAGATATCCAGCGTGGCGCGGGCCAGGGCGGGCCAACTGCCGGCACAGGCGCGTTCACGTCCGGCTTCACCCATGCGGGGCAGGTCGGCGGTGAGGGAGTAGCGCAGAGCAGCCAGCAAGCCATGGGGATCGGCGGGGGGGTAGAGAATGCCGGCCCCTGGTTGGTCAGCCATAGGTTGGGGGGCATTCTCGCCCACCAGTTCTGGCAGACACCCCAATCGGGGGGCAATCACGGGGCGACCAGCCGCCAGGGCTTGAATGACGGTGCTGGAGGTGAGCACTCGCTGGAAGGGAAAAGCCAGCACGTCGGGGGCGGATAGATACAGGGACATTTCGGCGGCGGGTATTTCCTGCGGGCGAAAAATAACGCGGGGCAGGGCGGCAGCCTGAGCGCGCAGAGCGGTCAGGTAGCTCTCAGGAGGCCAGGGGCGCCCGGCGACCAACAGCCAGGCGCGCTCTTCGCCTAACTGCGCAAAAGCCGTCAGCAACTGCTCCACCCCTTTGTTGGGGCGAATGCCGCCCACAAAGCCAATGACAAAGGCTTCGGCGGGCAGCCCCAGTTGGGCGCGCGCCGTCGGTCGGCTGACGGCGGGCGTAAGCTGCTCCACAAAAGGGGGATGAGGCAGCGTCCAGACGCGGCGGCAACGACCAAAGGCTTGCGCCAGCAAACGTCGCCCTTCTTCACAGTGGACGATGACGTCGTGCGCCAGAGCCGCCATGATGCGGCGCGCCAGCCGTTCGACCCAGGCGGGGGGCAGGGGCCAGGTGGGTAGAAAATCGTGCAGGGTCCAGACCAGGCGGTAGCCAAGCTGCCGCGCCAGCAGCAGGTCGAGGGTAAACTTGCGCAGGCGGCGCAGGGAAGCGCGTGCGGCGGCGGCGTAGTGGGGCTGGATAAAGTGGAAGTGCAGCACCTGCACCTGCCGCCGCTGCTGCCAGAGCCAGCGGCGCTGCGTCCAGTAGCTATGGTGGGAGGCGGCAAAGGTGACGCCCAAGGCCTCCAGGTTTTGCTGGAGCAGGGGCCAGTAGGGATTGCCGGCCAGGTCGGCGGTTTGGGGAAACCAGGCGGCGCAGATAGGGGACGGGGAAGGCGCAGCGGCGGAAGTCACGGTTTGGGGATGGGCGCGCGGGGCCAGAGGGCAGACCAGACAGCCGGCTGGAAAAGCCAGCGAGGGGCGTCGTAATAGAGGGCGCGCAGCCAGTCGCGGAAAGCGCCGCACGTCACCGTGCGGGGGGGCTGACCCCCAAGGGCGGCGGCGCGGTCGCGGGCTTTGAAGACGCGGCCCATGTAGAGCAGGCTGAGCGCTTGCCGTTCTTGCGCCCGTAATCCAGCCAGGGCTGCCGGTAAATTGCGCCAGATGCGGCGCACGTAGGCTGGGGGATCGGTCACCTGTGGGCTATGGGCAAAACCAGCTACCATTTGCATAAGGGTCTGGTCGCCGGGCTGCGCCAGGGATGGCTGGCAGGCAGCCGCCTCTTGCAGCAGGGAGTGGGCCAGGGGCAGGTCGGGGGCGGCGTAGGCGTGGCAGGCAGCCGCCAGCAGGTAGTGGGTGCGAAGGGCGGTTTCTTGCTGGCGGAGAGATGCCGGCAGTTGCGGCGAAGCCAGCAGCTTAGACAATAGCTGCACGTAGGCGTGAGCGTAACGGGCGCCATCCTGCTGCGAACTGCCGGCATGTTGGCGGTAGACGCTGACTATCTCTTCCAGCCAGGCAAAACGCGCCCCCGCCAACAGCAGGCGCAGAAAAAAATCGGTGTCCTCCAGCAGGTCAAACTCCGGGTCAAACCAGTGGGTCAACTGCGCCAGGCAGTCGCGGCGCAGCAGCACGGCGCAAATGGGCAGCGGGCAGCCGACCAGGCAGCGAGCCAATGTTAACTGCGGCTGATCGCGCCAGGCGACCCAGGGGTGGGGAGGTTCGGGGTCACGGGCGATGAGCACGCCTGCGGCTACCAGGTCTACATCAGGGTGAGTCTGCAGGAAGGTTACCTGCTGCGCCAGCCGCGAGGGCAAATACCAGTCGTCATCATCCAGAAAGGCGACCATTTCCCCCTGAGCCAGGGACAGTCCATGGTTGCGCGCCAGGCTGCGCCCCCGGTTGGGCTGCCGCACACAGCGCAGGCGCGGCACACCAGCGTGCCGGGGGTCAGCCATCTCCGCCAGGCGATGGGGCGTTTCGTCGCTGGAACCATCATCCACAATGATCAGTTCCCAATGGGGGTAAGATTGGGCATAGACGCTGGCAACAGCTTGCTGCAGCGTGGGCCAGCGGTTGTAGGTGGGGAGGATGATGGAGACGAGAGGCGGCATTTTGGGGGGAAAAGAAATGTTAATGGGTGAATGGCGGTGAAGACACCGCGGCGGTGAGGACACCGCTGGGGTGAAGACACCGCGTTAATGGGCGGGAGTCAGGAAATGCGAGTGCGGATGAAAACGATCAGGGACAGGAGGGCGGCGGCGGAGAAGAGTCCCAGCAGCAGCGCCAGATAAGGAGAAGGGGGGGAGGGCGGCGCTGCCAGAGAAAAGGCGGGTGTAGACGTGGCGGTAGCCAGGGGCAGCGGCGAGGCTGCCGGCTGGTGGACAACGGTGGGCGTGATGGTGGGCAGCGGCTGCCAGGGGACAGCAGGCAAATCCGGCAGCAGACGGCTGGTATACCAGATGCGCTCCTGTCCATCGTGGAAAACGGCGTGAAGCTGGTTGCCCAGCCCCAGCGCCAGCGATGGCATTTCCATATTGCGGGACTCGCCCGTGACGCCCAGACCGTCCAGCCCAACGGAAATCACGACCGGTTGTGTCCAAAGGCCGCTGCGCCAGTGGGTGTAGTAATTTTGGGGATCGCCGGTAGATACCAGGTGTAAGTTGCCCTGAGCGTCCGCGACGACGGCAGGAAAACCGGTGAGGCCGCCCAATCCCAGCGGCGCGCCGGGCGGGACCACCGTCTCTATCTGCCCCCAGGTCTGACCGCCGTCTGAGGATGCGCGATGGTAGCGACCATGCGTGCCGGCACGTCCATTCCACAACAGGTGAATGTCGTTCGCGCCCCAGGCGACCACCGTGGCTTCGCCAAAATTGGGCTCAGGCGTGATCAGCCAGGGGTCTGTCCAGGTGTCGCCGCCATCCTCTGAGCGTAAATAGTAGAGATAAATCGGGTCGCGGCGGGCCGCCGCGCCGCTCCTTGCGCCGCTCCTTGCGCCGTCGCTGCTGCGCGCCAGCGACAGGGTCACGTGCAGGCGTCCGGCATCGTCTACCGCCAGGCGACCCCAACGGGCCAGTTCCTGCGCGCCAGGCGCAGCAAAAATCGTCTGCGGCGAGTTCCAGCGGCGGCCCCCATCCGTAGAACGAGCCAGAACCAGTCCATTGCCGGCTTCTGTCCAGAGGAGATAAAGGTGATTGCCGGCAGCCACTATAGCCGGCTCAAAGGCAGCTACATAAAGCGTAAAGGCTATAGGTTCGCTCCAGGCCTGGGGCGTCATCGCTTCGGGGGCATAGGCGCGGCTGTAATAGATGCTGTCGCCGCCAGACCAGGCCAGATGCAAGTAGCCGCGTTCGTCCAGGGCAACTGCCGGCATACGCGCCCCCCGACCATCTGGCGAGACCAGCACATCTACCGGCTCTGACCAGATGCTGTCTGCCGATGCGGCAGTGTCTGCCGCTGCGGCAGTCTGCTGCTGGCGGGTATAGTAAATGGCTTGCAGCGCGCCGTCTGCCTCGTTTGCGGGACTGCCATACGCCCAAAAAATATGGACGACGCCGGCGGCGTCTACGACCAGCTCCGGTTCGGAAGCGCGTCCGGTCGTCTCGAACAACTCCAGCGGGGGCGTCCAGTCGCTGGCGGAAACCTGGGCGGAAACCCGGCTGTGTCCCCAGCAACAGAGGAAAAGGAGGAGGAGCCAGCCCTTGCTTTTCATTCGGGCATGGCGCTGGCGACGCGCCAGGTATGGGGCAGGAGGACGGCGCCTGATTCGGCGCGGGTGAGGCGACCTGTGCCGTAGAAGTCGCCGTCGTGGACTTCAAATGAGGCGGCGGCGCGCACGTAATCGGAAAGCTCCTGGTTGACGGCACAGTAGAGGTCTACAAAGTAGCGACCAAAGCGCAGCGGGAAGCGGGGCACGCAGCATTCTAACTGTCCCTGGGCGGGAAGAGCGCCGGCGAAGGCGTCTGGGAAAAAGTGGGTGGACAGGTTGACCAGGTTTGTACCGTCCGGCAGGGTGATTACGAGCGAAACTTCGCTCAACGATATCTCGCTCAACGAAACTTCGCTTAGCGGGATTCCGGTTGGCGACTGTGCAAAGGCATGGTCGGCGGCATAGCCAATGCGGAAGCGGCAGGTTTGTCCGGAAATGAGGCAGGGGAGGGGGTTGCCGGCATCGTCCACGCAGGTAAAAGACGTGAAACGGACGGGGCCATTGCCCGTGCGGTGGCGCAAGTTGAGCGCGTGGGCGTTTTCATCCTGGGAACCTGTCTGCAAATACCGCAGCACCGCCGTCTGCGCGTCTCCCTGGTAGACAACGCGCCCCTGCTCCAGCACCAGCGCCTGGTGGCACAGGTTGGCAATAGCCGCCATATTGTGGCTGACCAACAAAACCGCGCGACCGGCGCGGGCCACCTCGTCCATTTTGCCCAGGCAGCGGCGCTGAAAGCGGGCATCGCCAACGGCTAATACTTCGTCCACCAGCAAGATTTCCGGTTCCAGGTGGGCAGCTACGGCAAAAGCCAAACGCAGGTACATGCCCGTGGAGTAACGCTTAACGGGCATGTCAATAAACTGCTCCAGTTCGGCGAAGGCTACAATTTCATCAAAGCGGGCGGCGATTTCGCGGCGGCGCATGCCCAGGATAGCCCCGTTGAGATAGACGTTTTCCCGCCCGCTCAATTCGGGGTGGAAGCCCGTGCCCACTTCCAGCAAGGAGCCGACGCGCCCGCGCATTTCCACGCGACCGCGAGTCGGTTCGGTGATGCGGGAAAGTATTCTGAGCAAGGTGGATTTACCTGCGCCGTTCGGCCCGATCACGCCCAGGACTTCGCTGCGCCGCACCTCAAAGGAGACATCCTGCAAAGCCCAAAAATCGCGGTGACGTTCCGGCTGTCGCCGCCAGGGGGCGCGCAGGGCGTCATACAGCGCCTCGCGCAGGGTAGCGGCGGGGGCGCGCCCGCCTGACCGGTACTGCTTCCCCAGTTCTTGGACGCGAATGGCAAGGTCACTCATGGGTGGCGTCTGGCGGTATCAGATGACGTCGGCAAAGGTGCGTTCGGTGTGGCGGAAGTAGATGAGACCCGCCAGCAAAACGAGCAGGGAAATTGTCACGGAGACGAGGAATAGGGCCGTGGGTGGGCGGGCGTCAGCCAGAACGCGCCCCAACAGCGCCCAACGGAACCCTTCCACGACGCCCGTCATGGGGTTCAAAGCCAGGAGCAGGCGGAAACGTTCGGGGATCAGGCTGCTGCCGTAGACGACGGGGGTGGCGTACATCCACAACTGCACCAGGAAGGGCAGGATGTGGTTGACGTCGCGGTAGCGCACGTTCAGCGCCGCCAGCCAGAGGCCAAAGCCAAGCGCGGTGATGAGGGCCAGGAGGACAAATGCCGGCAGCCACCAGACAGCCGCCGTGGGCATGACCCCAAAATAGAGCATCAATCCCAGCAGCAGCACAAAAGCGATGACCAGGTCCGCCAGTCCCGATAAGACGCTGGAAATGGGAATGATCAGGCGCGGGAAGTAGACCCTGGTAATCAGGTTGGTGTTCCCCACCAGGCTGGCGCCGGCGCGATGCAGCGAGCCGGCGAAGTAGTTCCACGGCAGCAGGGCGGCAAAGGCAAACAGGGGATAGGGCGCATCCCCTGAGGGCACGGCCAGCAGATAGCCAAATAGGAGGGTGAAAATGATCATGCTGGCGACAGGCTGCAGCAGGATCCAGAGGATGCCCAAGGCGGTCTGCTTATATCGCACCTTTACGTCGCGCCAGACGAGGAAGTAGAGCAGTTCGCGGTAAGCCCAGAGGCGGTCGAGCTGCAGGGAGACGCGGCGGGAGGAGGGTTCGATGAGCAGGGTGGGCGGGGGGGGATTATCTGGGTAGGAGATGGGCGAGCCGGTCAAGTTGAGGGGGTTCCTGGGGGCAGCCCGCCTGCGGCGGGCTGCCCCCCTTTTATGGGCATTTTTGGCGCATATGCGCCAAAAATACCTATGACTGGCGTTTCAGGGCGGCGGGCTGGCGCTTATTTCAGTGATTCTCATTTTAGCCGCTTAGCCTGTGGCCAAATCACCGCCAGGAGTAGGGTCATAGAGGGCGAGGGGCGCTGCGCGCCCCTCGCCCTCTCCGAAAAGCCCCCTTCCCCTGGGGGAAGGGGGTTGGGGGATGGGGGTGTCCTCACCCCCATTAAAACCTTTTCGTAGACGCCTTTGCGTTATCTGGCGGAGGCGGGAGTGGCCTGGCGGATCCAGGCCAGGCGCTGGGCGTCGTCCAGGTATTCGTACCAGAAAGCGCGCAGGGCAAGCTGGCCCTGGTCGTTGTTCACGCCCTGCCACAAGGCTGCGCCGGCGGTGGGCTGCCCGGCGGCGCTATACGCTTCGCCTAACAACTGGCGCGTGGCGTTGTGCCTGGGCGCCGCGCGGTAAGCGGCTTGCAAATGGGCCAGGGCGGCCGCGTAGCGTCCCAGAGAGAGTTCGATCTGCCCCAGGCGGCGGTTGGCGCTGGCGCTGGTGGGGGCCAGGCTGAGGGCGCGTTCGTAATAAGCCACCGGCTGGCTCAGGTCTACCGCGCGGCGCACGGCATCTTGCAGCGGCCAGTCGGGCCAGCGATAGCGGCTCAATTCAATCTGGCTTTGCTGCACGGCGGCCAGGTTGCGCCAGACCAGGGCAGCCGGCTGTCGCCAGACCCATAAACCCAAAGCGAGGAGCAAGACGACCAGCAGCCAACGGCGGGAAGGGGCGGGCGCACGCCGCCATCCGGTTTCTGGCGCGGAGACAGCCTTCGCCACGGGAAAGGGAGGCACGAACGCCAGGGGCACGAACAAGAGCAGCAGGGCGCGGCTGCCGTAAAATACGTCGTCTACCAGTCCTTGCGTCAGGACGGTGATTAGAGACAGCAGCGCGGCTGCCGGCAGCCGCGGCATGCGCCCGGCGCCGGCGGCGCGCCAGCCGCCTACGCCAGCCAACAAAAACAGCCAGAACAGCGCCAGCGCCGCCAGCCCGCCCTGTTCTATGGCTACATTCAGCCAGATGTTGTGGGCGTGGACGGTGTAGCCCACGTGTACCAACAGGGCATAGCTGGCGTGCAGCATCGTGAATCCGCCCAGGCCCGCGCCAATCAGGGGGTAATCTGCCGCCAGGGAAAGGCTGTCGCTATACAGTTCCAGACGGCTGAGACTGCTGTCCGGGCCCGGCAAGGCCGCCAGCAGCCTGGTCAGCCAGGGAGTTGCCAGCAGCAGCACAGCTAACCCCAGGCTGGCGCCGGCGCAAATCAATCCCAGCAGCAGCCAGCGGCGGCTGGCTGGTTGTGGCTGGAATATGCCCAACAGCCGCCACGAAAGAGCCAGCGCCGCCGCGACCGCCAGGGCGATCCATGCGCCGCGGGCAGCGGTGAGCAAGAGACCAGACAGAGCCAGCAGCAGCAAGCCCGCAGTGACCACGCGGCAGCGGCTGTCCGCGACCAGCGCCGCGGTAAATGGGATGGTCATCGCCAGCAAGCCGCCGGCGACGTTGGGGTGCAGGCGATGGCCCGGAAGGGCCGGCAGCCAGGTCTGCAGGGACTGCCCCATGGCTGTTAATGCCGGCATTTTGGCCGGGTAGCGCGTCCAATCGTTGGTCGCCAGGAAATAGAGCGCCAGGGCTGCGCCGAAAACTGCCAGCAGCCAGGCGGCAGCCTGGGTCAGGTCAGCCTGCATGAGGGCGACGAAGGCTGCCAGCAGGAGCCAGGCGCCAACCATTAGCCAGAATTTAGCCCAGGCAGCCGGACGATCATAGGCAGCCCAAACACTAACGGCAGCCGTGAGAAAGAACAGCAGCAGCGGGGCGTCATAGCGGGTGCGGGGCAGGGGCCAGAGCCGCCAGCGGTTGCGCCCCCGACGGGGGCGCGCCAGCAGCCAGGGGGACAGTCCCAAGAGCAGGGGCCAACCGCCGGCTGCGGGCCAGAGATACCAGATGCCGGCAGCCAGCGCCGCCGCAGCCAGATTCAGCCAGGCAAAGGCAGCAGCAGGCCGGGTCATCGGCGTTCCCGCCGCTTTTGCAGCCCGCGGAACAAGACCAGAATGACGAAAATGCCGGCAGGAATCACGCTCAGGGCCACGCGCAGCAGCAGATCGGCGCTGCTGGTGGACGGGGGCAGCAGGCTGCCGGCAGCGCCTTCCTCCCTGGGGAAGGGCAGGGTTGCCGTGGGGAGAGGGAGCGGCGTAGGCGTGGGCGAAAGCGGCGGCGAGGGGCGCGAGGGCGGCGGCGTGGGCGTGGCAACCGGGCGCGGCGGGTGGCTGGCGCTCGCGGGCGGCGGCACGCGGCGGCTGGTGAAAAACAGGTCGGCGGGGGCGGCGGCGCTGCCATAAAAGAGGGTTAACAGGCTGCCGTTGGGCGTTATGCCGGCAGACAACCCCACATCGTCGCCCCATGCCGGCAGCGCCAACGATTCTGCCGGCAGCCATTGGTTGTCCTGCCACTGCCACTGCTGCAACATTTCTTCGGTCCACTGCACCACCTGCGCCTGACCGGGTATGGCGACCGCCGCGGCTGGTCCCGATTGGGTGGACAGTCGCTGCGCCGCGTGCCAGGTGAGACCGCCGTCGTCAGACGCCTGATGCCAGAGCACGGCGCGGCTGTCCGCTGCCGTTTGCCAGAAACGATGCAGCGTCGGTGACCCGCCGAGCGTCGGTGACCCGCCGAGCGTCGGCAACCCGCCGCTAAGCAGGTCGTGCCAGCGTGGCCGGTCATCCGTGACGACTTCGGCGGGGGTGAAGGTGAGGCCGCCATCGGTAGACTGGCTGTAGTAAAGGGCAGTAGCGGTCAGCGCGGGCATTTGCGCCCGCGTCCAGGTAACGTGCAGGATCACGGCAGCGCCATCAAGGGAGGTGACTGCCAGACGCGGCTGGGAGACGCCCTCCCAACCCGCCGCAGCGGCGGCAAAAACAGCGATGGGTTCCGTCCAGGATTGCCCGCCATCCTGGGACTGGGTGAGGTAGACGCCGCGCGCCTCGTTAAAGGGCACGGCGTAAGCGACGTAAATGCGGCTGCTGCCATCTGCCTGGGTGACAGCCGCGATTCTGGGCGTTACGGCGGCTGTTTGCGGCTGCGGCAGCGCCAATGGCTCCGCCCAGTTGCTGCCAGAAGCGGCCGCCGCCGCCACAACCTGGCTGAAGTAGAGTGCGCCGTTGCCGCCGGCAGCAGCCAGCAGCAGCCGTCCGCGGCTGTCTACAGCCAGGCTGGGGGGGCCAGCGTGGCCGCCAGGCAGGCTTAGCACAGGCACGGGCAATGACCAGTTGGCGCCGTCCCAACGGGCATAATAAATAGCGGCGGGCCCGTTGTCACCGTCCGGCTGTGACCAGGCCAGATGCACCAACCCATCCCCATCTACAGTCAGGGCGGGCGCGGCTATGCCGGCAGCCGCAGCCAACACAGCGGGTTCCGACCACACCGGCGGCGGCGGAAACCAATCAGCCAATATCGCCAGCGGGCGGCTGGCAGCCCAAATGTCCTGGCTCTGCGCCGCGTCGCACCCCACCAGCAGGAGCCGGTCAGCGGCGGCCAGCGCCGTCTGCTGGCAGCCCAGAGCCAGCGGGCGATAGGTGTCTGGGTGGCGAAAGGCGCTCAGGTCAGTCTGGAATTGGGGGAGGCTCCACTGCTGCCCATCCCAAGCCAGCAGCGCGGGTTGGGTGGGCAAGACCACGGCTGCCGGCGCAGCAAACAAAAGCAGCGGCGCAACGTTATGAGAGGGAGCCAGCAGTTGGATCGCTTGCGGGCAGCCGGTCAGGGGCAGCGGCTGGGATGGCTGCCAGACAGCGCCGTTGTCCCCAGACCATTGGTGATAGAGGCGGCAGGTATCGGAACCGTGTCCGGCTGTCCACAGCAGATGTACGACGGCTGGCTGCCAACCGCCCGCATCGGAGCCAGCATACACCAGCGGTTGGCCGGGCCCGGCAGCGTCCACCAGGTCATTGGGCGCGCGCTGGTCAAAGAGCAAGGGTTCGCCCCAGCTTGCGCCGCCATCGGCGGAATGGCTAAAGAACACCTGCTCCAGCGGCGGGTTGTCCCAGACCAGGAAGAGATCGCCGGCCGGGGATGCGGCAAGCTGGAGGGTGACGCTGCCGGCAGCCAGGGCGCGCAGGTAGGGGGAGTGGTAAAGCAAAATGGGCTCAGACCAGGCGGCGGCGCTGGTATCGGCTTGTTGGTAGTAAATGCCGGCAGGCGCGGCTGGCGCCGCCTGCCGCGCCAGGTAAGCCAGGTGTAGACCACCATCCGCGCCGGCGGCGGCGGTGAAAGCCAGAGCGCGCTCCACCAGCGGCTGCGGCGCAGCCCAGGCTGCCGCGACAGCAAATTCCGCCTGCGCCACCCAACTGACCTGTAAAACAGCCGCGGCGTCAATCCAAAAGGCGTAGACAGTTGCGCCGGCAGACAGCAGCATGGGCCGGGCTGCGCCAAACGGAAAAGCGACGGGCGCAGGCGGCAGCCAGTTGTATTGGCCCTCTACCAGCGCGCCTTGCGTGAGCATGGGCCCGGCCAGGGCGTCGCGCCACAGCACGTAAGCCTGCCCGTCCCCATCTACAAAGAGCAGCGGCTCGGCGGCGGCGCCGGATTGGGAGAGGTTTTGCGGGGACGTCCAGCCGCTGCCAGTCGCGGTCTGGGCCAGGGCCCGGCGCGGCGGGTCGCCCCAGAATAGCAGAGCCAGCAGCAACCAGCCGCAGAGGAACACGCTTTTGCTCATGAGGAAACAGGTAAACCGCTGTCGGTGGAACTCCAGCTTAAGTGCTGCAAGCCTACGCTGAGGGCGGAGCGCAGCGTGGAACGATCGGAGAGGAGCATTTTCAAGTAAGTGAACAGGGGGCCAGGGCGGAAAGCCCACTCCCGAAAGGCGCGTTTTTGCCAGTAGAGGAGGCGTTCTGCCGGCATTTGCGGGTAATCCAACACCGTACCCCGATCCATATCCACCTGTTCCCAGCGCGTGCCAGGGCGGAACCAGTTGTTTTCCACCACCTCAAAAAAGAAAGGCGTGCCCGGATACGGGGCAGCCACGTGAAACAAGGCAATGTCCAGCGGCAGCTTCTTGGCAAAATCAATCGTCTGGCGCACCGTTTCTTCCGTTTCGCCGGGCAAGCCAATGATAAAGTAGCCCCAGTTCATAATGCCCGCCTGGCGCGCCCAACGCAGCGCCCGCTCCGCCTTATCGGGATAGGCTCCCTTACGTGCATGGCGCAAGATTTGCTCATTGCCGCTCTCTATGCCCCAGGAAATGAGCCAGCAGCCCGCCTGGGCCATCGTTTGCAGCATCTCCTCGTCTACGTAATCCACGCGGCTGTTGCACGTCCAGCGGATATTCATTTCCTGGGCAATCATCAACTGGCATAACTCCATCACTTGCTGACGGTTCACCGTAAATAGATCGGCGTACATGTGGATATTGTGGATGCCGTGCTGCTTGAGTAGCCACATCTCTTCCACAATCTTTTCCGGCGAGCGCAGCCGCACCGTGTACTGGTAGCTGACGTGTTTGATGCAGTAGGTACAGCCGGCGGTGCAGCCGCGGCTGGTGACAATAAAGGTAAAGGGGCCCTTGATCAAGGGCATACGATAACGCTGCAAGTAACGCTGCAAGGGCAGTAGTTCATGCTGCGGGTGGGGCAAATCGTCCAGCGAGCGGATAAAGGGACGGATCAGATTGACCACGATTTCGCCGCCATCGCGCCACACCAGGCCCTTGATGCCACCCATGTCCACCCGTCCGGTGGCATCTATGGCGGGCTGGTATTGTGGATCGTGGTTGGCGAACAGCGCCTGGATGGGCGGCAGGCGCTGGCCAATACGGTTTTCTAAATGATCCAGCAGGTCGCGGATGGTCAAATCCGGTTCACCCAGCAGGATATAATCCAGGGCCGGGTAAGGGCGCATCGTTTCGCGGGGAATGGGGGTGACGTGCGTGCCAAAGGCAATGGTCTGCGCGCCGCGCGCCTTCGCCAGGAAACAGCCGTACATATCGTTTTCCAACGTGGGGGCAGTGACCTGGGTCAGATAATATTTGGGCTGGTATTCGTCCAGCAGCCGCGCGAATTCGGGCCAGCTCAGGCGCTCGGCATTGGCGTCAATGATGGCTACGGTGTAGGGCGGCTGCAGCAGCGCCGCCATTTGCGCCAGCGAAACCTGGGGCCAGACCATGTTCTCGCGCGTGCGCCGCCCCACGCGGTGCTGCGTTCTTATCCACAGACCGCCGTCTGGTGTGGGCGGATTTACTAACAGAATATCCACAGCTTTGGCGGAACGCGGACGCGCCAACAACCCCTGGCGCACGATGGGATCGGCGTCGGGGAAGTTAGCCATGCGCAGGGATGGCAGCCGGCGCGTGCCCAGGTTGGCGGGGGGAGAAGGGTTAATGGGTGAATTCATGAACGGGTGGTTATTTGTTGTCGCGCAGTTCTTGCAGCACGCGCTGCAATATCCAACTGAGGATAAGCTGCACACCCATGAGGATGAACATGGCGCTGGCAAGAAGGTAGAGCCAGAGGCGAGTCATGGGCCAGCCGTGTACGCCCAGGATCAGGCTACCAATGCCCGACACAAGGCCCGCGACAAACGTCAGCAGCCCCATCCAGCCAAAGTGGTTTTCTAAAGGGGTTTTGAAGAGGGGTTTGCCAAACAAGCCCTGGCGCACGGGGCGCTGGTGAAACAGGGAGACCAGATAGTTAAAGGTGATGCCCAGGGAGAAGATGCTGAGACCGGTGATGCCGGCAACGCCCCCGGCAAACAGAGCGGCGACTTCCAGGTGCGCCAGGCTGGTGTCACCGCGCAGCCGCGTGAACACCAATCCTAAGGCAGCCAATACCCCCAACCCCATGCCCGCCAGGCCCACCAGACCCAAAATGCGCACCGGATTGTACGCCAGCGCCGTCCAGATAATCGAACGCAGGAAAAGCGAGCCGTCGCGCACCACGCTCAATTTAGACCGCCCCAGGCGTTCGCTGTAAGGAATGGGCACTTCCGCCATGGGGACGCCTTCGTGAATAGCGCGTGTGCTCATGACGGGCGTCAGATTCAGACCATCGGGCAAGGGGGACACGCGCGGCAACACTTCCCGCTTAAAAACGCGCATACCGCTGGCGCTGTCGGTGACCCGCTGCCGCCCGACAATGGAAAGCAAGCTGGCAAAAAACAGGTTACCCAGGCGGCGGGAAAAGGGCATCTGGCTGGCAGCGCCCGCCATGCGTGAACCAATGACCAGGTCGGCGCCATTCAGCGCCTGCTGGCATAGTTGGGGCAAATATTCGGGGGGATATGTGCCATCGGCGTCCAGGAAGCCAATCAACTCACCGCTCGCCTGGTCAAAGCCTGTTTTCAAGGCGGCGCCATACCCTTTGTTGTGTGGGTGCAGAATCAGGCGAAAGTTATCAATCGTGGTCGTCAAGAAATGGGCAATCTCCCCGGTTTTGTCCCGCGATCCATCGTCCACTACCAGCAGTTCCAGCGTATCCACACCCACCTGTGCCAGGTCTGCCTGAATTGAGAGTACGCGCTGCACAATCAGGGGTAGCCCGTCTTCTTCATTATAAGCGGGAATAATCACGGATAAAGTCGTCATGGTTACTGCGCCGGGGGATCAAGGGTCAAGCTGACAGCTTGACCTACAAGTAAGCGGGAATAATCACGGATAAAGTCGTCATGGTTACTGCGCCGGGGGATCAGGGGGCAGGCTGTTGCGAATCACCAGGTGGCCCGGTTACGGGCTGCGCCGTCAATGGTTCGCACGGGACGGGCGGGCACGCCAGCTACCACGGTGTGTGCGGGCACGTCCGTGGTCACTACCGCGCCCGCCGCCACCACCGCGCCACGGCCAATGCGCACGCCGTCGGTGATAATGGCGCTGGCCCCCAACCAGACGTCATCTTCAATCACAATCCCCTGCGCCGTGATGCCCTGTTCGACAAAGGAGCGCGTGGGATCGTCAAAGACGTGGTTGACGGCTATGATCTGGGTAAATGGAGAGGTGTAGACGCGGTCGCCAATGGAAACGCCGCCCTGCCCGCGAATGACGGTGTATTCGCCAATCAGGCTGTGGCGGCCAATTTTGATGCCTGAATGGGGGATGCGGCGGAAGTTGTACACGTGCAGCACAGCGCCGTGCATGACCAGCGTACCCGCGCCAATTTCAATTCCGTTGGGGCAGGCGTGCAGGTAAACGTTTTCGTCCAGATAAACGCCGTGCCCCAGGCGAATCAGGCTGGCAAAACGCAGGCGCACGCCGCGCTCAATAGCCGCCCAGCCGTCCATGCGCAGAATAAGACGGTAGAGCAGACTGCGAATGCCAATGCCCAGCAGGGTGGGTATCCAGCCTGCCAGGAGCATAACGCTTTGTTCGAGGAGATAATGACCCAGGCTGGCTGCCTGGCGGCTTAAGTAGAGGCGCAGCACGAGCAGGCGCAGACGGAAATAGTGGCGGAAAAATAGCGTGCTCCGCCCTTCCGACATAGGACGGGTTTTTCGCCAGCCGATATGGCGCTTTAGCTCTGATCAGGTGCGGGGAAGGAAATGCCGGCAAAACAACAAACAGTGCGCCGGCGTATCCACCGAACAGACCACGTTACCAGATTCTCTTGCGGCAAATTATGTGTCTACGAAGAAAGCAGGACTGGAACAAGGGCCACAAACAACCGCTAAGCGACTACCTGGAAAGAGCTTCCCAACTGAGACGTGCAACTTCTCCGGAGAGTTGGGCGTCTGGCAGCAACCTGACGTGTTGCGAAAAGCGCGTTTTATTTACAATTGATCACCTTCTCGGGTGAGACAGGCGCATTATAGCAACGGTTGGCGATTAGAACAAAATAGATCGCAGGCTGAGCCTGTCGAAGCCTGAGCCTGTCGAAGCCCGAGCTTACCGCAGGCTGAGCCTGCCGAAGTCCCGTGTTGCCTTCGACAGGCCATCGCCGCCTTCGGCGGCGCGGCAGCGGGTTAAGTCATTGCCAAAGATGTAACGGCTGAACCTGCCGGCATTTCTGACGCGCAGCGCGCCGGGCAGCCGCGCCGGTAACCCTGGCGTAATTTGACAAGACGCGGCTTTTAGAGGATAACGACCGCACGGCGAACGGCGACCACGCGCGCCAGAGAGGAATTATGCGTATTGCCATGATTGGCCCTTTCGGCTTCCATCCCAATAAGACCATGCGCGCCCGCGCATTGGGATTGGCGCGGGCGTTGGTGCGGCGCGGGCATCAGGTGAGCATCTTCATGCCGCCCTGGCAAATGCCGGCAGAGGCGGATCGCGCCTGGGTCGAGGATGGCGTGGCCATTCGCGCTGTGCCCCTACACGGCGGCCCGCCGGGGATCGCCCGCCGTCTGCTACAAGAGACTCTAGCCTGGTCGCCAGACGTGGCGCACTGCTTCAAACCCAAGGCATACAGCGGGCTGGCAGCCTGGTGGCTGTGGCATTGGCGGCGGCGGCAGGTGCGGCTGGTAGTGGATACCGATGATTGGGAAGGGGCCGGCGGGTGGAATGAAATCGCGCCCTATATGCCCTGGCAGAAACGTTTTTTTGCCTGGCAAGAGAAGTGGGGCATGGTTCACTGTCACGCTTTAACCGTTGCCAGCCGCGCCCTGCAAAGCCTGGCCTGGGCGCATGGCGTGCCCCATCAGCAGGTCGTTTACCTGCCCAATGGCCCAGGCATTCCTGCGCCAGGGTCGCGCGCCGCCGCGCGGCGGGCCGCGCTAGGGCTGGCAGATCGCCCCACGCTGCTGCTGTACAGCCGCCTGTTCGAGTTTGACAGCCAACGGTTGGTAGATATCTTGCAGCGCGTGCGCGCCAACGTGCCCGATTTTGCCCTGCTGCTGGTGGGCGCAGGCTTGTATGAAGCGGACGCCGCCGCCTTTCGCCAACAACTGGCGGCGGCGGATTTGCAGTCGCACGTGGTAGACGTGGGCTGGCTAGCGGAACACGAAACGCCGGACACGCTGGCAGCCGCCGACGTAGGCGTCTATCTGATGGAGGACAACCTGCTGAACCGCACCAAATGCCCGGTCAAGCTGGCGGATATGCTGTCCTGCGGCGTGCCTGTGGTGGGGGAAGCGGTGGGGCAGGTGCCAGAGTACGTGGTGCATGAGCAAACGGGGCGGCTGCGACCGGCGGGGGATAACGAGGGAATAGCCGCCGACCTGGTTTATATCTTGCAGAACCCCCTTTTCGCGCGCGCCCTCTCCTTTGCCGCGCGCCAGCGCATTTTGCTACACTTCTCCTGGGATCATCTGGCAGAGCGGGCTGAAAAGGCATATCAGCCAGATGAAGTATGAGGTATGAGGGATGGTTGGGAAAGGGGGATGAGGAAGTGCATATGCTGCTTGGGTGGGGGGATGCCGGCATGTATGCTCCAGGTCGTTTAGGTGGATGATTGTTAGCGTATGCCTGATCTCAGTCAGTTTCAGAAGCAGTGGTATCTCAATCTGGAAACCTTTCGCCAGGATGGGCGCGGGGTGAGGACACCGTTGTGGTTCGTGGAAAAGGACGGCGTTTTGTATATGCGCACGCCTATGGACACCTGGAAGGTGAAGCGTATCCGGCGCAACGCAGCCGTGCGCGTGGCGCCAAGTAATTTTCAGGGGGCAGCCAAAGGGGTGTGGTTGGATGGGGTGGCGGAGATAATGCCGGCAGCCCAGGCCCCCTGGGTTAATCAAGCCTTCCGGCAGAAATATGGCTTGCTCAAACGTCTGATAGATTTGCGCAATCGCCTGCGCGGTTATGGGGATTCTTATTTTGCGGTCATTGCGGTGCGCTGCCTGTAGCCACAGCCTGGCGCACCTATTGAAATCACAGCGTGGAGGCGCTGAAAATTGTGACCGGGCCACAACGCTCTACCTTTCTGGGTATTACCTTGATCAGTCTGTCGGCGCTGGCGCTGGAAGTGGTGCTTACCCGCGTCTTCTCCGTTTTGATGTGGTATCACTTCGCCTTTATGGTCATCTCTCTGGCTTTGTTGGGCAGCGGTATAGCCGGCGTATGGCTCTACCTGTCACCAGGTTTCAGCCAATCCCGCCCCCACAACCGCCTCAGTTTGCTGGCGTTGTTGTTTGGCGTGTCCGTCGTCTCCTGTTTCTGGCTCTATTTGCATATTCCTTTCAACCTCTCCACTGTAGGCAATACCAGCCTGACCTGGGAGAATGCCGGCTGGCTGGCCCTCACCTACCTGGTGCTGGCTGTACCCTTTCTTTTTGGCGGGGCTACCCTGGCTCTGGCTATCAGCCAGTTCAACCAACAGGTGGGGCGCGTCTATTTCTTCGATTTGATTGGCGCCAGTCTGGGCTGCCTGGCCAGCATCTTCTGGCTGGAGTATATAGGAGCGGCGGGTGCAATTCTGGGCATTGGCGCAGGCGGAGCCGCCGCCGCCCTCTTGTTTGGCTGGTATCAGGGAACAGCCTGGCGCATTACTCCCACCGCCGCCCTGCTCACTATCGGCGGGCTGCTGGTAGCCAACCAGAGCAATCCCTGGCTACAAATACGTACCCGCGATGGCTATGATCAGAACAACGTGCTGCTGTATGAAAAATGGAACTCGTTGTCGCGCGTCACTGTCTACGAAGACCCCTGGTGGTTACAGCCTTTTGGCTGGGGACTCAGTTCCACGTATGTTGGTCCCGATCCGGGACACCTGATGCTGCTGATTG
>JAGVTM010000642.1 GCA_019136785.1 Chloroflexota bacterium
TCCCAAGGATTACATTAAAGGGACGTTTGACGATTGGATGTATGAGGTGATGGGGGTGTATGCCTGGACGACGGAAATTTGGAGCGTACAGCGGCAGGCGGGCATCAAAGAGTACAAGTACATTGATTGGTTCCGCGAGCATCCGCTAGAGGATGATCTGGCGGTGCTGAAATGGGCGGATGAGGCGCTGCCGGGGGAGGGGTACGTGGATTGGCAGCCGTTTATGCACCCGCAGTTGGGGGAGGTGGAGTTGGGCGGCTGGCATAGCTTCATCACCTGGCGCAACCCGCCGCCGCACCTCTTACTGCAGGAGATTGCGCCGCTGGCTGATTTCTGCATTTTTAACTGCCTGGTATCCCCTAAGCTGGAGTTGTTCCAGGTGGACGTGGATTCGCGCGGCGACATGCACACCATCCGGTTGGCGGTGCATAATACAGGCTGGCTGCCGACGAACGTGTCAGAGCAGGCGTTGAAAATGAAGGTGGTACGCCCGCTGGAAGTGGATATCAAACTGCCGGCAGGAGCGCGGCTGGTGGTGGGGCAGACGAAGACGATGTTGGGCCAACTGCGCGGGCGGGACCACAAGCTGGCGGCGAGTTTCTGGAATAACGACGCCACCCAGGAGCGGGCTAAGGTAGAGTGGGTGGTGCAGGCAGAGCCGGGAACGGAGGTGGAATTGATAGCGGCGCACCAACGTGCCGGCACGCTCCGCACCACCATCACCCTGGGCCAGACACAATCATGAGCTTTCTGCAGGGTCTCAACGAACCCCAACGCCTGGCTGTCACCGCCGGCGACGGTCCTGTCCTCGTCCTGGCTGGCCCCGGCAGCGGCAAAACGCGCGTGCTGACGCAGCGCATCGCCTACCTGATCCGCGAAAAACGCGTGCCTCCCTGGCACATCCTGGCTGTCACCTTCACCAACAAAGCCGCCCGCGAAATGCGCCATCGTATAGAAGCCCTGCTTGGCGAACCGCCGCGCGGCTTGACCATGGGCACGTTTCATGGCACCTGCGCCGCTATGTTGCGGCGGGAAGCAGCCCACCTGGCCCCCTACACCAATGAATTTGTCATCTTTGACGCCGACGACCAGCGCCAGGTGGTCAAACAAGCCCTGGCTGACCTGAACCTGGATGACAAGAAGTTCCCGCCAGCCAGGATGCTGAATTACATCAGCGCCGCCAAGAATGAATTCATAACCCCGGCGGAGTACGCCGCCACCAACTACGTCTCCGAAATTGCCCGCCGCGTCTACGCCCAGTATCAGAAGCTGCTACAAGCCAACAACGCCATGGATTTCGACGACCTGTTAATGAATACGCTGCTGCTGTTTGACCAGGAACCCGACGTCCTGGCTAAATATCAGCAGCGGTATCATCATATCCTGGTGGATGAGTTTCAAGACACCAATACCACCCAATACGGCCTCTTGCAGCGGCTGGCGCTGGGGCATGGCAATATTTTTGTCGTGGGCGACGCCGACCAATCCATCTACAAATGGCGCGGCGCGGATGTGCGCAATATCAACCGTTTTCGGGAGCAGTATCCGGCAGCGCAAATGATCTTGCTGGAGCAAAATTACCGTTCCACCCAGATTATCCTGGATGCCGCCAAGTCGGTCATTAAACATAATCGCGACCGGGTGCACAAGGAGTTGTTTACTGATCGCCAGGGTGGAGCCAAGATCATCATCCGCGAAGCGTATGACGATCGCGAAGAAGCGGTGCTGGTGGTAGATACCATCGCCAGACTGGTGTTGGAAGGGTATGAACCGGGCGACATGGCTGTCATGTATCGCACCAATGCCCAATCCCGCGCCCTGGAAGAAGCATTTCTGACACGCGGTCTGCCCTATAAACTGGTAGGGGCTACGCGATTCTATGGACGGCGCGAAGTGAAAGACATCATCGCCTACTTGCGTCTGGTACATAATCCGGCTGACGCCATCAGTTTCAATCGCATTGTCAACACGCCGCCGCGCGGCATTGGCAAGAAAACGCAGGAACAACTGGAAAGTTGGGCTGCGGCTAATGGATGGCAGCCAGGCCAGGCGCTGCTGCGGCTGGCGACCGATGCCGATGTGCCGCACCCATTTGTCGGACGCGCCCTCGCGCCCCTGCTGACATTTAGCGCGATGCTGTACGAGTGGGTCACCTTGAGCGATGGCTCTGGCGTGGGCGAAGTCGTTGACCTGATCTTGCAGGACACACGTTACCGCGATTACATCAACGATGGTACAGAAGAAGGAGAAGAGCGGTGGGCTAACGTCCTGGAACTGCGCGGCGTAGCCAACGCCGACGCCGAAATCAGTTTAAGCGCTTTCCTGGAGCAGGTGGCGTTGGTTTCCGACGTGGATAACCTGGAGGAGACAGCCAATGCGCCCACATTGCTGACGCTGCACGCGGCTAAAGGGCTGGAGTTTCCCATTGTGTTTATTACGGGATTAGAGGAAGGGATATTGCCGCACATTCGCGCTTTTGAAGACATGGAGGAGTTGGCGGAAGAGCGCCGGCTTTTCTACGTGGGACTGACGCGAGCCAAAGACAGGCTGTATTTGCTGCATGCCCACCGCCGCGTGGCTTATGGGCAGGCGGATGCGGCGCAGCGCTCCGGGTTCCTGCAAGAGATTCCCGGCGAACTGGTGGAAGGCGGCAACCACGGCAGCCGGCCGGATCGTCGCGGATCAAGCCGTGACTGGCAGTGGAACCGCCCCGCGCCTGCATCCATTAACCAGGCGCGACCCGCCGCCGCCGGCGTTAATTCACCGCCGCCGCCCAGGACGCCGCCATCTGCGGCTGCCCGTTTCGTTTCGCCAACAACGCGCGCGGAACCTCGCCCTGAGCCAGCGCTACCCGCGCGCCCTGCTTACCGCACCGGTCAGCGGGTGCGCCACCAGCGCTTTGGCGAGGGGTTTGTGATTGAGGTCAAGCGAACGGGGGACGATGACGAAATCATCGTAGCTTTTTCGGGCGAAGGTATTAAGCGGCTGGCAGCCAGCATTGCCAATCTAGAACTGGTTGAGTAGCCTGCGCCCTGGCAGGTTCCGCAGCGCGACGCTAAGTAACAGTCCTAAGTAACAGTCCAGAAATAAGTTCGTAGTAACGGCTTTAGCCGTCCAAACCGCTAAAGCGGTTACTACAAACCCAAATCGCTAAGTTATTTACGGACAGTTAACAGTCAATAATGATAGCTGGTCAGGGACGCACTACGCTGGCGCGGCTGAGGCTCATAGGCAGAGATGAACTACCTGATTGACGGTCACAATCTGATTGCCAGGATGCCCGATCTATCGCTGGAAGACCCAGATGATGAGGCAAAACTGGCGCGACGGCTGCAAATGTGGGCGGCTGCCCGCAGAAAGCGGCGGGTTATGGTTATTTTTGACCGGGGAGTGGTTGCCGGCAAATCCGCCCAACTTTCCAATAATCAGGTCCAGGTCTATTTTGCGCCCACCGGAGTCAGCGCGGACAGCCTGCTGGTGCGGCACATAAATCGCGTCCAGAATCCGGCGGAGCATATCCTGGTCAGCAGCGACCGCGCCATTATTGCCGCCGCCGAGGCGCGCGGCATGCGGACTGTTTTCGCAGAGGTGTTTGTGGCCCAGATGGCCGAGGAGCGCCAACCGCCGCCGCCGCCGCCCACCGAACCTTCGCTCAGCGAAGCCGAAATTGCCGAATGGTTGGAATTGTTTGGCCCCGTACCTGAACGCCCCGCCGCGCCGCCCCGCCTGCCGCTGCGCCAGCCTTCCCCGCCGCCAGCAGCGCCCGTGCCGCCGCTTTCGCCGCCGCGCGTTTACTCGCCGGAGGAGTACAAAGCCGGATTGGCGCATATGAGCGCAGAGGAGTTGGCTGAGTGGCTGGCTTTGTTTGGCCCGGAGCCCGCGTCACAACCAGCGCCAGCGCCGCCAGATGCAGCCTCGGTGCAGAGTGCGCCGCCGTCGCGCCCACCGGCAGCGCGGGGGCACACTCTGGCGGTGGCAGACGAGCACAAAGAAGGGCGGGCGCGGTTGACGCCAGAGGAAATTGAGTTGTGGCTGGAGCAGTTTGGCGGCGAAGACCCTCGCTATCAGGATTAACAGCGCCGCCCGTGGGTCTCTAATGTAGTTCCAAAGTTAATCTCATGAACGGTTTATGTTGCCGGCATAAACTACGCCTAATCTTGGTTGGGAATAAGAGGAACTCCTCCCCCCAAAAACTGGCACGAGAGAAACGCGACTGGAACAACCCCCAACCAAGACCAGGCAATGCCTGCCCCTCCCTCGAATTGGGCGTTGACCGAAAAGTGTTCAGGTACTCCCCTCCTGGTGCCTGGACGTTAAAGAAACCGCCTCTGCGCCCTGCAGGGGTGGTTTTTTTTTGCCCCTTGTCTGATTTTCTCCTACGTGGAGAAATGATAAGAAAGCTGGCGACAGAGGAGAGGGGTAATACCCCAGTAAATCGTGGTGAGCTCTTTAACCGTCTACCGACCCCGCAAAGCGGGCAAAAAGGCATCGGTGATGGGTGTCAGCTAAAGTGCGTCACATCATTGGATTGGGAGTCTGTCACTCAGAACTTGGCTCTATATCAGGTGGTCTTGCGCGGCTTGCTGCACAGCTTCCTCGCTCGGCCCAGCAAAGCGGGCAAAAAGGCATCGGTGATGGGTG
>JAGVTM010000142.1 GCA_019136785.1 Chloroflexota bacterium
GAATTCCGCATTAGCGAAATTGACGCCCCCCTGCGCGCGCTGCAAGCGGGCGATTTACGCCCCGTGTTGGCTAATAGCCTTCGCTTTCTAGGCATGTTTGGCTTTAGCGGCGATCCCTTGTGGCGGCAAAATATTGCCGGCATGCCCGTCTTCGACCCCGTGATCGCTGCCCTATTTTATGTGGGTTTAATCCTGGCTTTCTGGCGCTGGCGCGATAGCCGCTATGCCTTTGTGCTCCTGTGGCTATTTGTCGGCGCTGTTCCCAGCATAGTCACAATAGATGCGCCTAGTTTCATTCGTATAAGCAATAGTTTACCCGTTGTCGTTGTCTTCCCCGTTCTGTTTATGCACAGTTCTTCCCAGTTATCCACAGTTCTTCCCAAGTTATCCACAGTTTTGGCGAAAAAGCGGCCTGGAATGTTCCTGAATGGCCTGTGGGTTTTATTGATTCTATTGCATATAGATCGCAGCTTAGAGGCGCTCTTTGCAACATGGCCCGCCCAGGCAGAGGTGCAATTCGTCTGGCAGCAGGCTCTCACGGAGGCGGGCAGGGCCATGGATGCAGCCGCGACCGTTGGCCCCATAGCTGTTGGCGGCTGGTCGCCGGACACCATGGATCCGCCGACGATGCAGCTTTCTATGCAGCGACGAGATGTGCGGCTGGTCTATTTTTATCCGCAACGGACGCTCATGGTGCCATTTGCCCCAATGGGTCAGCCCATTCGCATCATCCACCCCACGATTCTGCCGCTGGACGAAGTGCTGGCGGCCCAACTGCGAGCCTGGGGCGCGCCGCCGCAGCCGCAGGGCAGTTTTACCCTGTACGAGTTGCCAGACCTGCCCACCATCCAGCCTCAACAGCCCACGGTAGCCGATTTTGGCGGGCAACTGCGCTTATTGGGCTATGACTGGCTGCCGGCAAGCGCTGCAGCGTCTACTGACAGCCTGGAGTTGTTGACCTACTGGCAGGTTTTAGCGCCCGCCGCCGCGCCGCGCCGCCTGTTTTTGCACGCGCTGACAGCCGCGGGGGAACAGGCGGCGCAGGATGATGGCCTGGAAGCGCCCGCCGCTTACTGGCAGGCAGGCGACCTGCTGTTGTTCCATCACCGCCTGGATGGTGCGGGAATGCCCATTGAGAGATTGGCGTTGGGCGTTTATGAACCGCCGCTCGGTCCGCGTCTACTGCTGCCAGATGGTCGTGACTCCCTCACGATACCTTTGCCCCCTTAGCAACTATCCGTAAATAACTTGGCGATTTGAGTTCGTAGTAACCGCTTTAGCGGTTTGGACGGCTAAACTTGTGCTGAGCGTAGTCGAAGTAGCCGTTACTACGAACTTGTTGCTGGACAATTACTTAACTGCCGGACTGATCCTTTCCCTCTTCCTGCTTGCGCTTCTTCTCTAACAGACGGGCAGCCAGGGAATCGCTGCCGGCAGCCGCTGCCGGCAACGAAGAACGCGGCGAGGCAGGGGCAGCCATAGGTGGCGTTTCGCTGGCATCCTGGCGCAGCACAGGGGATGGCGCAGTCGTAGTTGGCGTTTCCGCCGCTGGGGCTTGTGTGCCTGCCCGCTCTTTGGCTTGAAACAGACGGGCTACCTGCTCCGAGCGCACAGTCGAGGCAGCCGGGCGCCAAAAGCGTCCCAATGTGGCTGCCCAGGCCTGCGCCAGGTCGCGCCGCGTGATCACCAGGCGACGGGCGGCAATATCAAAGGGTAGCAGCGCCACCGCTGCCAGCAGCAGCCAGGGCCAGATGGGGCGCACAGCCTGGCTGCTGGGCAGGTCATGGTCAAAGACGACCAGTGGGTCGCCGCTCACGTCCTGGCCTCCCGTCAGGCGGGCGACCTCATTTAGTAGGGCCGGGTTGGCTTCTACCTGACGGTATTCAGGCGAATAACCCAACACCCAACCGGACGTTTGCCCGACAGCGTCCTCTTCATCGCTGCTGCTGCCCGCCACTCGAATGAAATAAGCGCCATCCTCGCCCGGCACAAATGTTCCTTCATAGCGGCCCGGGGCTGTTTGCGGCAAGATGATTGTCTCCGTTTCCCCGGCCGGGGAAACCACATTCGCCGTCATGGACAGATTGTTCAGAAAAGCGCCATTGCCGTCGCGCGTATCCACCAGCAGTCTGGCTGTCTCGTGTTGCAGCGAGATTGTGGTCTCCACGCTGCTGTCTCGATCCTGCCCAATGGTCCAGCGGACTGCTTGCGCCCAAAAAGTGGGGAATCCGTTCCAGCGCACCCAATCTACTGCCCAGCGCCCGGTCGCATCTGAGGTCCAGGCCACCGCCCGCCCTAGCCCATACTGCCAGCTTGCCAGCAAGGGATCGCCCATGTGGGTTTTCAGGATAACCTGGGCTGTGCCTTTGGCGCTGGTTCCCACATAGCCATACAGGGGCGGCACAGCCGAAATGCCTTGCAGAATAGGACTGCGAGCGGCAAGAGTGGGGAAGAAGCGTTCTTCAATAAGATAGCTGCGCTGAATGGCGGTTGTTTCCTGGGTAAAGATTTGGGGCAGGTTGGCGGCCCGATCAGTAAAGTGGAACCGTCCGTTACCCCGCTGCGCCATTTGCTGCAGCCAGGGTACGTCTGGCCCGTTGCCAATGCTGACAAAAGAGATGGTGACCCCTTCGGCGGTCAAGGCGTCTAACAGTTCGGGTACGCCCTCCTTTTGCTCTGAATCAGCCCCATCCGCCAGCACAATGATATGTTTGACCTGGTTGGAGTTGTTGGCCAGCGCCTGCGCGGCGGCTTCCAGACCGGTGCGCACGTAAATACCGCCGCCGCCCGCGCCAATCTGGCGAATGCGGGCAATGATGTTGTCTTTATCGGCGGCAGATAGGGGCCCGATAGGGTTGTCTGGTTGGGTGTCGGTGGGAATAATGGTGATTTCGTCGAAATCGTTGAGCAACTGTACGACGCGCGCTGCCCCTTCCGCCGCCAGTTGGATTTTGGTTGCGCCTCCTTCTGGCGCGCCCATGCTGCCCGACCGGTCAATGACAATCACCATGCTGACTGAGGGGAATCGCTCTTGATCCTTAATCTGCATCTCGACAGGCAACGTTTCTTCTAGCGGGGTGCGAAAATAGCCGCCCATGCCAAAGCTGGTGGGCCCACCCACAGTTACCAATCCGCCGCCCAGATCGCGCACGTAGGTCTGTAGGGCTTCCATCTTGCGCGGTGACAGTTCTTTGGCGTTGACGTTCACCAGGACGACGCTGGCGTAGCCGCTCAATTCGGCCAGGCTGGCTGGCAGGCCGGCAGGCGTCGTGCGATCTACCTGCAAGCCAGCCGCTTCCAGAGCCAACCGTAAGGGAGGGGATTCGTCAACGACAGGCTCGCTGCCGGCTTCCTGGTTGCCATCTCCCTGTTCGCTGCCGGCAGCCACCAGCAGCACGCGCGGCGGCCCGACGATTTCGGTGAAGGCGGCTAACTGATTGTTTTGATAGTAGGTGTCCTGTTCGGGCACAATCTGCGCCGTATAGCGGGCAAACTCCTGGGCGGTCGCTTGCAGCCGGACGGTGTAATTGTTAACGCCGCGACGAAGCTGCACGGGTTCTTCGGAGATAATGTTGCCGCCAGCCAGGATGCGCAGCGATGCCGGCATATTCGCCGTACTCTCCACTGTTGCTGTCAGGCGAAAAGACTCCCCCTCTATCACCTGCGTTGGCGCCTGTACATTGGTGACCATTACCTCAGTGACGTTCGGCGGACGCGCCAGAGGAACCACGACAATTTGCACCCCTGTAGTCGCCGCTAACCTGGCGGCAGCTACAACATCGCCGCCAGTAGCTGCGCCAACGCTGGTCGGCGCGCCAACAAGCGTTGGCGCGCCATCGCTCAATATAACCAGGCGGCGGGCGCTGCCGGCCGGGAACAGCGCCAGCCCCAGCCGGATCGCTTCCGCTATATCGGTGTGCAGGCTTTGGGGCACGGACGTGATCGGCGCCAATTCAGCCAGTCCGCTCATGGGGCGTTCTACCAATGCGTTGGCGCCAAAGACGACTACGGCTGCCTGGTCATTTGGTTTCATGCTCTCAATTGCCTGGCGTACAAACGTCTCTGCTTCGGCTCGCTGCGCTGGCGAGATGGAGTCGGAGGCGTCCATCAAGAAGACGACGGCCAGCTCGTCGGCGGCGCGCACGGTCTGCGCGCCCGCCAGAGACAGCGTCAGCAAGACGACAATCAGGAGGCGCAAGCCCAGGCTGGCAGGTTCGCGCCAGCCGCCGCGTGCGCGGCGGGCAGCGGCGCGCGGGCGTCCCAGCCAGAAGAAGTAAGGCAGGCTGAGCAGCAAAAGCAGGGCAAACGGCGTAGCGAATCGCATCACCGCTTAGTTTATTGTGGTTTCATGGAATCGCAAAGAGGAGAATAACAGGCGATAGAAAACAGGGGTAACATCCCCCCATAAAAAAGGTGTCAGCCCCCCTGCAGGCGGGGCTGGCACCCCAGGCAACGCGCCAGCCCCCTTTGTCCCCCACCCCACCGCCCCAATGCCGCGCATAAGCGCGCAAAACACTCCCAATGGGGTATTTGGGCGCGTCAGCGCCCCAAATACCCCATAAAAAAGGTGTCAGCCCCGCCACAGGCGGGGCTGACACCCCAGGCAACGCGCCAGCCCCCTTT
>JAGVTM010000396.1 GCA_019136785.1 Chloroflexota bacterium
ATGGGGCGTCGCCCCATTCTGTGCGCCGAGTGCCACCCCTCTAACGCGCTGGGTGCGCCAGGCGTGCCGGGGCTGCCCAGCCTGTCCAAAGCCATCCACGAAAAACACCACGACGCCGTGCCCGACACCCTGGCAGGTTGCTACAACTGCCATCCCGGCCCAGAGACGCAATGTCTGCGCGACGTCATGTCCACGCAATATGGCATGGACTGTATTGACTGCCACGGCGGCATGGAAGCGGTAGCGGACAACCCCGATCCCTGGCTCAATGAGCCGCGCTGCGATGGCTGCCACACAGATCCAGAGTATGCGCAGAACAATGCCCTTTACCGTCTGTCTACGGGGCATGGCGGTCTCTACTGCGAGGCGTGCCACGACAGCACCCATGCTGTGGCTGCCAGCAGCCAGCCGCGGGACGGCATCAAGTTCCTGGAACTGCAAGGACACGTAGGCACGCTAGATACGTGCACCGTTTGCCACGCTGTCCAGCCTGTTGGCCCTGGCCCGCATGGACTGTGGGCGCCGCAAACGGCAAATCTGATCAACTACAACCCGACCAGAGGCGTGCCGGAAGGGGGGAACCTGCAATCGCTGCGCCTGTCGGATGATGATCGCCTGCAGGTGCATACTGTGTCTATGGGGGGCGGTGTGGCGCAGGGGGTGGTGGTAGATGTGGCGGCGATCAGCCCGCTGCTAACCGCCGACGAGATGAATGTCACGTTGGAGTGGAGCGCCAGCGTTGCCGGCACAAAAGCCATCCTCTCTCTGTTCAATTACAATCAAAATGCCTGGGTAGCTGTAGGGCAATGGCCGTTAGGGCAAAATGACCATGTGGTCATGACAGCGGATATCGCCAACCCGGCTCGCTACATTCGCAGCAGCGATGGTCTGGTGAAAGCCAGAATCATGAGCCTGGGCAGCACCCAAACCTTCCCCCAAGGCTACTCCATCAAGGTGGATCAGATTGAGATCCACCTGATGCCTGCCCAATAGCTCCCGTAAACCAGGCCGTTTAATAAGCGACGCGCCGGCAGCAAGCCAGCGCGTCGCTTTTTTGTGGCGCAGGTATCTCCTGAAAAATCCGAGTGGAAGAAGGCTGAACTTGTCGAAGCCCTTTGCCGAGCTTGTCGAAGCCCGGTGGCTGAGCCTGTCGAAGCCCGGTGGCTGAGCCTGTCGAAGCCCGGTGGCTGAGCCTGTCGAAGCCCGGTGGCTGAGCCTGTCGAAGCCCTGGATGAAAACTCTGCCACGAATTACACGAATGGCGCGAATCTTCTGACCACTGACCACTGACCACTGACCACTGACCACTGACCACTGACCACTCGCCACTGATCACTATTTTGTCACACAGGCGGGCGGCGGAAGATTTCGTCGCTGAGTACCTTTTCCGCCTTTTCCGTCGTCTTTTGCCGCGAGCGCGCAAACACGTCCGCGCTCTTTTGCAGGATAGGAGCGATGCCTTCCACAAAAGGCTTAGCCGCTTCCAGTTCTGCCGCTGCTTTTTCCACCAACGCCCCCACCGGCACGTCACAAATCAAGTGCGGCCAGCCGCGTGGTTCTATGTCCTGCCCGGCCCATCCATTTTGCAGCGTGGGATATTCGTCCAGGCCAAAGGTGACGTTGGTATACCCCTGGTCTGACTTGGCCACCCCAAAGCGGATAGTTTGCACGCTGTAGGCAGCGTCTTCGCCCAGGTCTTCAGGGAATTCCAGCGCCACATGCAGTTGCGCAAAAATGGGCGCGGCGGCTGGATTTTCCACGTGGGCGATGGTAGCGGCTGCCTGAGTCAGGTCGGCGGGAGTGAAGTGGCTGCCGCCGGCAGCAGGCAATGACGGAACTGGGCGGTACTGCGCAAATGGCGGCGGGTAAGAAACCCGCACCTCAGGTTCTGACAGGATGTGGTCTGCGCCCACGCGAATGAGCTTGACCCACCTGTCCATCAAATCCACCTGCGTCCAGGTGGCGGTTGTGTCAATACGGAGGGTGAGATAGATACGCTTATTCATGGGTTTTCCTTCGCAATATAGGTGAGCGATTTTCCAAAATCGCCTGAATTCATCCAATCTGCGTCCCGCAGTCTCCCTGCGTCCCGCAGTCTCCCTGCGTCCCGCAGTCTTCCTGCGTCCCGCAGTCTTCCTGCGTTACGCAGTCTTCCTGCGTCGTCATCAGCGGTCTATTAAACACTTTCCTGACAGGGTGTTAGCCGGACGGCGCATACTTTGTACTCTGGTATTTTGGCGATGGGATCCACCGCCCCAATCGTTAACAGGTTCGCCGCGGCTTCGGCAAAATGGAACGTCATGAAGATAGTGCCTTGCGGCGACCGCGACGTGATGCGCGCGGCGGCAATGACTTCGCCGCGGCGCGAGCTGACGCGCACTGCCTGACCATCGGCAATACCTGAGCGGGCGGCGTCGGCAGGATTGATCTCCACTTCGGCTTGCGGGGCAATAGCCTCCAGGCCCGGCGAGCGGCGGGACATCGTTCCGCCATGCCAATGGAAAAGAATACGGCCGGTGGAAAGGATAAATGGGTAATCATCGTCCGTTTCTTCCACCGGCGGTATGTAATCAACCGGGCAGAAGAGACCCAGACCACGGCTGAACTTCTCTGTGTGTAAAATGGGCGTGCCCGGATGGTCGAGAGTGGGGCAGGGCCACTGCAATCCCCCTTCTCGTTCCAGGCGGGCGTGGGAAATGCCGGCATACGACCCCGTCAGCCCCGCCATTTCCGCAAAAATCTCCCCCGGATTCTCATATTCCCACTCTGCCCCTAGCCGGTTAGCCAGACTTGTCAAAATTTGCCAGTCCGGCTGCGCCTCGCCTGGCAGCGGCAGCGCCGCGCGAATCAACTGCACCCGCCGCTCCGTGCTGGTAAACGTGCCCTCTTTCTCCGCGAAGCTCGCTGCCGGCAAAACCACGTCCGCCAACTGCCCCGTCTCGTTCAAGAAAATGTCAATTACCGCCAGAAACGGAACCTTCTCCAGCGCTTGCCGCACGTGATGCAAATTGGGGTCAGACAGCATGGGATTCTCGCCCATGATCACAATCCCCTTGATCCGCCCGCTCAGCGCCCCATCCATAATCTCCGTCACCGTCAGGCCCGGCGTGGGGCTGAGCCGCTCCAGCGGCGTCTGCCAGCCGGCGGCAAACTTCTGCCGCGCTTCAGCGCTGCTCACCGGTTGGTAGCCGGGGAACACATTCGGCAGCCCCCCCATGTCGCACGCCCCTTGCACATTGTTCTGCCCCCGCAGCGGGTTCAACCCCGTGCCTGGACGTCCAATCTGCCCCGTGAGCAGCGCCAGGTTAGACAGCGCCTTCACATTGTCCGTGCCCGTCGTGTGCTGCGTAATGCCCATCGCCCAGAAAATAGCCGCGTTTTGCGCCTGAGCATAGAGACGAGCCGCCTGCACAATGTCCGCGGCGGATACTTCCGCAATAGCCGCAGCCCGCTCCGGCGTCCACTCCGCCACAGCCGCGGCAAAAGCCGCATACCCTTCCGTACGCGCCTGCACAAACGGCACGTTTACCAGCCCCTCCTGGATGATCACGTGCGCCATAGCGTTAAAGACGGCTACATCCGTACCCGGCTTGTGTCGCAAATGCAGCGCCGCAAAATCCGCCAGTTCAATGCGCCGCGGATCAATCAAGATCAACTTCGCCCCATGTTGCCGCACTGCCCGCTTCATCTGCAAACTGAGCACCGGATGGGCTTCCGTCGTGTTAGACCCGGTCACCAGCAGCACATCTGCCTGCGGGATGTCCAGGATACTGTTCGTCATCGCCCCCGACCCCACCGTCGTGGCCAGACCGGCCACGCTGCTGCTGTGTCAGAGCCGGGCGCAGTGGTCAACGTTGTTCGTGCCCACAACGCCCCGCGCCAGCTTTTGCATCAAGTAATTTTCTTCATTCGTGCACTTGGCTGACGTCAGAAAGGCAATACTGTCCGGCCCATAATGGTCGCGCAAATGGCGCAACTGGTCCGCCACACTGTTCAGCGCCTCATCCCAACTGGCGGGCTGAAAAGCGCGTTCGGCGCGGGCCCCATCACCTTTCTCTTTCAACAAAGGCGTGCGCAGCCGGTCAGGGGCATGCACAAAGTCATACCCAAAACGCCCCTTCACGCACAGGTTGCCGTGATTCACATCATTGTCAAAGCGCCCATCCACCCGGTAAATAATGCCATTAGCGATGTGCAAATCAATCTGGCAGCCCACCCCGCAGTAAGGGCAGGTCGTATGCACAATCCGTTCACTCTGGCGGAGCAATGAGGTCGTCATAGAGATTCGTTTCCAACTAGACGGGAAACAGGACAAACAACCCGGCTTTCCCGTGACAAAATCAACTTAAACGGAATTACCCTGATGGGATTGTAAAGGGTTCCTGGAGCAGGTCGTTAGTGACAGAACGCACACCTTTAGCGGATAAACGTCACACTCATGGGCAATTTTGTCCCCATCCCCGCCATCCCGCCCACCTTGCGACAGATGAGCCACCCACACCCCCCTAAAATGGGCAACCTTGCCCGCATCGCCGACATCCCCCCTCCATGGGCAATTTTAGGCGCGAATGCGCCCAAAATTGCCCATAATATTTCCACGCCCGCCGCAGGCGGGCGC
>JAGVTM010000299.1 GCA_019136785.1 Chloroflexota bacterium
CGGTCTGCTGCGTACAGAGGGGAACGGGCCAGATAAATGTCGCGTTGGGCAGGATAAGGGCCGATCAGCCTGTCCAGGTAGCGGGATTCGAACTTGTGTGTGTCGCGGGCCAACCCTTCCAGGTCGCTAACGCCAAAGTGGCTGGCGCCAGCTTGAAAGACCTGGCGAAAGGCGAGGGCGGCCAGGGTGGTGTAGCCGCCGGCGCTGCTGCCGCGAATGGCCAGGCGACGGGAATCTACCCACCCCTGGCGGGCGACATATAGAGCAGCGTTGACGCAATCATCCACGTCTACAATGCCCCACTGCTCATTTAGTCGTTGGCGATAGGCGCGACCATAGCCGCTGCTGCCGCCGTAGTTGACATCCAGCACGGCAAAGCCACGGCTGGTCCAATACTGAATTTCCAGATCCAATACGTTGCCGGCAGCAGAGGTGGGCCCGCCATGGCTGATAACGAGCAGCGGTGGTTTTTCCTTGGTCGAGGCGGCAAAATCCTGGTTGGCAGGGCGATAGAAGAAAGCGTGCGCTTTTAAGCCGTTTTCGGTGGGGAAGTCAATGGCTTCGGGAATGGACAGATAGCCTGCCGGCACAGAAACCGAACTCGCGCGACAAATAACCTGGTATTCGCGCCGCGCGCGGTCAAGCTGTATCAATGCCTGATGGGACAGGGGCGAACCAGCCAGGAAATAAATCTGCTTTTGCCAATCCACCAGGGGAGCGCCCACCCAGGTATAGGGCAGATCAAAGACTTCGCGCTCGCCAGTTGTGGTATGCAGCCGGGCCAGATGCCATTCGCCATGTTGGGCGTAGGCGCATATGATGTATTCAGGGGACTCCAGGGCGTAGGTAGACGCGCCCAGCGACCATTGTGGCAGACCAAACTCCGCTTCCATCGGGCACAGGGGTTCAATGTGCCCCTCCAGCCAGCGGTAAAGGTTCCACCAGCCAGTGCGGTCAGAAACGAAGTAAAGTACGCCATCGGGCGACCAGGCAGGCTGAAAAATGGACTCAGAGGGGCCGCCAGCTATGCGCCTGGCGCCGGTCAGCTTTCCATCAGGGCGGAATTCACTTACCCACAGTTCCGTGCCATCCCAGGGCATGTTAGGATGGTTCCAGGAAAGCCAGCAAAGCTGGCTGCCATCGGGGCTGACACGCGGAGCAGCAAAGAAGTCGCTGCCCGACGCCAGCACCTGTCCGCCATCGCTGCCATTGACGTCTACGGCCACAATGGTGTTAACAGGTTCCTGCCCCTCCTGGGTGTGGTCTTCGCGCACACAAATCAGCCGCCGCCGCCGCGTGTCCATAACGGGATCGGCATAGCGATAAGCCAGCGCCGGGGTAATGGGACGGGCCACAGTAGCCGGGTCCAGGCGGTACAAACGTTGGTCGTCAAAATGGCTAAAGTAGACCGTGCCATCTACGGCAAGATAAGAGCGACCGCCATATTCGTGAACACGGCTGCGCACATTGAATGGAGCAGGCGTGACATCGCTTACCTGCCCGTCGCGGCTGCGGCGCACCAGCACCAAACGCCCCTGCTCGGCAGGACGCATCTCAATCCAGTAGAGGTCAGGGCCATCCAGTTGCACCTGCCCCAAGCCGATGGTTTCAGAAACGATGAGATCAGTTGTAAGGGGGGATTTCCACGCCCCATAGGGCGCAATTCGCGGTGACGTCATAGGGGTCAAAACTCTTGCAGGAGCTGCACGAGGCCGCGCAGACTTTCAGCCATCATATCAATGGAAATGCTCTCGTTAACGGTATGCGCCAGGTCTTCTTCACCAGGGGCAAAGCCAACTACAGGAATCTGGCGGGGGGCAAACAGACGACCATCGGTGGCAAACTGGTAGCTGCCTAAAGAAACAGGGCGGCCCATCCCGCGGCTGAGGGCGGCGCTGACGCGCTCTACCAGTTCGCTGTCTGGGGGCGTGTAAAAGCCAGATAGCGGTTCGTCGGAATCAACAATCTCCAGACCTGTCCAGCCAGGCGCGACGCTGTAATCCAGGCCCGCGGCTACCTGGTCAATAAAAGCCAGCAGGCTGTTGTGGCTTTCAACGGCCGTGCGAAAATCCAGCAGCACCCGCGTCCAGGCAGGCGTCACGTTTTTGCTGCGGGTATCTACTTCGATCAGAGTGGGGGCGACGCTGGTGGAGCCGAGGAGTTCGTGCGGGGACAGTCTGGACTGGGCGGCGGGGAGGCGCTGCAAGAAAGTGGCCAGGGCGTAGTTGGGATTCACGCCTTTGTGGGGCACGCTGGCATGGACGGAACGCCCGTGGAATGTGACCCACAGGCTGAGGATGCCACGATGCCCCAGGCTGAGGGTGTTGCTGGATGGTTCGCCCAGAACGACCAGGTCAACGGGATAAGTAAGGTGATCCACCCAATATTGGGAACCGCCGCCGCCGATTTCTTCCTGCACGACGCCTGTGAAGACAATGTCGCGGGGGGGGATAATGCCGGCACGTTTCAAAGCCGCCATGCTGTAAACCTGCGCCGCCAGCGGGCCTTTGATGTCGCAGGCGCCCCGCCCACAAATGCGCCCGTCTACTATCTCTCCCGAATAGGGAGGGACGGGCCAGAGGGTGAGGTCGCCAGGGTCAACGTGATCGGTGTGCGTGTTCAACACCAACGCGCCCAAACTGCGATCCTGACCATAGAGGCGACCACAAACGTTGCCGATTTCGTCCAGCCACACTTCATCAAACTGGAGGCGGCGCATTTCGGCGGCGATCAGGTCGGCGATGGCGGCCTCAGCGTAGGTCATGCTGGGGGTCTGGATGAGACGCCGGGTAAAGGAAACGCAATCCTGGAGGAGTTGTTGCCAGTCAATGGTTGTCATAATAACCATTGTAATGGAAAACGGGAATCCTTACAATGGCAATGTGGGAGGCAAGGGGCGAGCCTGCGCCCGCCCCAGTTCTGTTTCTATATGGGCCAGTTGCGCACGTTAGCCTGTTCTAGCAGAGTCTCTGCCGGCAATGATCCAGCCGTAGTCTGTTCCACGCGATCGGCGATCAATTGGTTCACGCGCTGCCACACAGCCCGGCCCGTGGATTTGGCGCCTGCAGAACCATCCAGGACAGCTCTCACCAGATTTCTGTTACGTGTGGCAATGGTGTTCAGGATCAACTCGCCCGTCTCCAGATCATCTGCGCTCAAGCCCTGGCAGCGTCTATATAGGTCTATGACAGCCAGCGTCCACCCGCCGCCACTGGCAGCTTCATCAGGCCAGGCCCAGGCGCCAGCGTCGAAAATTTTCGACAGCGATTGCGGCGCTGTCTTCACCTCCAGGAAATTGTTGGCTGCGCCACAAAACAACCAGACGCCGCTCTGCAACAGCCGCTCTATCTGTTGGGGCGTAGTGTCATCCCCCATTCCATTGTTTACCCAGACGTCAAATTCCATCTGTGGCAGAACGTCTGCATAAAAGCTGTGATTGGAGAGTTGGTAGACGTTGGTCAAGCCATATTCTGTGCGGGCAGTGTGGCAGGCGTAGGCGGTGGGATCAAAGGCAACAATGTTTTGCGGCGATACGCCAAAGTCACGTGTCAGGACTTTTATGGTGTTGCGCCCAACGTTGCCCAGCGCAGCCAATAGAAAACGTATCTCACGCAATGGTTTGTCTGGGGAGTGTCCCTTTATCAACTCAACAGTCGTGTTAGCCAGACCATAACCGGTGGGATAAGCGGAACTAAACTGGGGACCGCCAAGTTGGGAAGGCAAACAGGTCATATAGCTGCTGTCAAAACCCCGCTGCTGCCAGGTTGTACACATTTGCGCCCAAAACTTGCCTGAGAGCACATCTGGGGAGGCGGTATCCGGGCGAATAACGTTTTGGGCAGGGAACTGCCGGAAGCTTTTTCGACTGAGTCCCTGTTGTTCTTTGCGACGATTACAGAACAGAATGCCCTGGGGGATGATAAAAATGCCCAGAGCCGCCAATGTCTCGCCTGAAATCGCTTCGATTTTTATGCCGGCAGCATCAGTGACAATCCACTCGCCCTTTTTACCGCCATGCAAAACAGGTATGTCGGGGAAAATTAACACGGCTTTGCGAATCATTGCCTTCTATAAGGCTGCGGTACGGTCGAAGACCGCAGCTAACGTATCTTGATCGCGGTAGCAATCGCCGCCTACGGCTACCGTTAATTCGTCCGCTGGACGGCTGTTATAGTGGGTGATGACGTAAGTCACATACACGTCGCGCTTTTTCTGCAACAGGTCACGAAGTTCGGCTTCAACTTGCATTTCTTGAGGGTATCCGGCCCCAATTTGGGGTATCAGATTCTCCGTCAGTTTTAGCAGCGTAACGGTGATAGTATCAACCTGGCAAGCCTGGCGAGTCTGGTTGAGGGATTGCCCATCAAGTGCGCAAAGGGAAGCCAGGGGTTGTAGATGTGCCGGCATCATACTGGTGGTTACTTGAACAATGCCGTCTGTTTCGGCTGAGCAGTATAGAATAGCATGGTCACTATCCAGGGCGGTTAAAACATCGTGGGGCAGGGAATTGTTTTGGGGGATACTCACTTTTTTTTACTCCTTCGAAAATAGTGATGAGTGGCGAGTGGCGAGTGGTCAGAAAAATGGTGTGCTGCGGCGCATGTAATCTCC
>JAGVTM010000535.1 GCA_019136785.1 Chloroflexota bacterium
TTCACCAATTAATTATTATTCTCCCTTTTCCAACTCAACATAAATCCGCTTATTGATCTTTCCCTTGCTTTTGTACTCAGGGATACGAATGGGCCCGACTTCGTGCGTATTCGCTACGTGCGTGCCGCCATCTGCCTGCAAGTCCAGCCCGACGATTTCCACCGTGCGTACTTCCGTGATGTGCGGCGGCAGCAGGTTGATTTTGGTGCGGATCAGGTCGGGAATCTGGAACGCCTGTTCGCGCGGCAAAATGTCCACCATCACCATGCGCGCCGCCGCCACTTCTTTGTTCACAGCCGCCTCAATTTCCGCCACAAACTCTTTCTGCATCGTCTCAAACTCAAAATCCATGCGCCCTTGCAGTGGATCCATATTACCGCCCGTCACCGCTGCCTGGTAATCCCGCCAGATGACGCCGCACAAAATGTGCATAGCCGTATGCGTGCGCATCAACTGGTAGCGGCGCGTCCAATCGAGTTTGCCTGTGACGGGTGTGCCGGCTGCCGGCATTTCCCCCGCCACATAATGCACCGGCTGCCCGCCCACAGTTTTCACGCCCGTCACTGCCCAGACCTGCCCGTCAGCCTCCAACCAACCCAAATCGCACGGCTGCCCGCCGCCGCCAGGATAAAACGCCGTGCGATCCAACACCACCCCGCCCTCCGCGTGCCCCACCACCACCGCCGCAAACTCCTGCACATAAGCATCCGTCTGATACAACAAACTCGTCATCTCGCCCTCATTACCCATTCACCAATTCACCAATTCACAAATTAACTATTTTCTTCCCAATAAAAAACGCCTTCATCCCCATGGGACGAAGGCGCAGTTCTTCGCGGTACCACCCAAATTCCTGCCATTGACGCAGGCGCTTATCCGACATCAGCCAGCTTTCTGGCAACATCGCCCCTCGATAACGTGAGGTGAACCCGTCCAGGCCTACTTGCCCTGAAAAGGCGTTCGGTTGGCGGCTCCGGAGGGATTTTCAACTGGCTGCTGGCGTCTGCCTCACACCACCGCAGACTCGCTGTCCCAGAATAACCAGCCTACTCGTCTCCATCATCGCCTTTGTGTATGATGATGGTGGGAATTATGCCAAAAGCCCGCTCCCCTGTCAACCTACTCGCCCCCTTGCTCGTTCCCACGTTCTACGTGGGAATGCCCTCAGAACGCTCTGCGTTCCAGGCGACGCAGAGCGTCGCTGCGGTTCATCCCACGCGGAGGTGGAACGAGAGCTAACTGCGCCGCTTAAATTACCAGATATTCACCGCATCTGGTTCATGCTTTGTTAGCTTGCTTTATTGTCAGCAAGAAAATTTTCACAGCTTCACGCTGATGCAAAAACCTTGACCTCTTTTTCTAATCGGTCTCCCAGTGTCATTTTTGCTTTTTCAACTTCATAATGTGTTTGAATGCCCATCCAGAATTCAACAGACATACCAAAATAACGAGCCAGTCGGAGAGCTATATCTGCGCTAATCTCCTTCTCACCACTAACAATTTGGCTGATTCTCGTTGCCGGAACACCAATGTCTTGCGCCAAACGATATTGGCTGATACCCATTGGTTCAAGGAATTCTTCTTGTAAGATTTCACCCGGATGAATAGGAGGATAATCTCTCATTGTTTCACCTCAATGATAATCGGTAATTTCAACCTCATACACGCCATCTTCACGCCATTCAAAACAAATTCGCCACTGATTGTTAATACGAATGCTGTGCTGACCTTCTCTATCACCTTTCAGAGCCTCTAACCGGTTAGATGACGGAATGCGAAGATCATTCAGATTTAGAGAGCGATGGAGCATGATCAATTTACGTTCAGCAATTCGCTGAATATCGTGAGGCAATTTTCTAGAAAAACGGCCAGTGAACACCTTTTCTACCTCTTTATCTTTGAATGATCTAATCATAGCAAAGCATTATCCCGAAGGGTTAATATTATCAAAGGTATCTGCCAGAACCAACTTGTAAGCCGCCGTATGAATCCTGTTGCACGAAGCCGGTTCAGTTAGCTATTTGGATTTTGAGTAAAATGGTAGTACGACTCAATGATGCCAGATAATGACAATAAGTATAATAAGAAAGAGGGGATAGACAAAAAAGCAGCGTCATGTGTATCCAGTCTGGGTCGTGTTCGGGTTGTCGCTGGTCGCGGTCTGTCGGTGTAACGGCGCATTTGCCGGCAGTAGCTAACGCTGGTTGTGGCTGCGTCCAGGTTGTGCCATGATGGGTAGATCAGTATGAAGGATCAGGTCGCCACCGGGGGCGATCGGGTATGGTTCAACGAGAGCCAACGAAAGCAGACTGTTACCGCTCTCCTGCACTTTCCACTATAATTGCCGGCAGCGCCCAATAAGCGCGTTGCATCATACCTCATCCCTCCAAAGGAGATGCTGTGTTACGAGGAACCCCTTTTCACGCCCGCATTGAACCGCTTTGCGTTAGCCACGATTGGCGACGCTGGGCGGGTTATCGCGTGGCCAGCAAATACGAACTGACCCCCGAATGGGAATACCACGCCATTCGCAACAGCGCCGCCTTGATTGACGTCTCCCCCCTGTACAAATACGAAATCAGCGGGCGGGATGCGGAGAAGCTGTTGAACCGCGTGCTGTGTCGCAGCGTCGCCAGACTCCGCCCCGGCCGCGCAGTCTACGCTACCTGGTGCGACGAACACGGCAAGACCCTGGACGACGGCGTCGTCGCCCGCCTGCGCCCCGACCGCTTTCGCCTGACGGCGGCAGACCCCAACCTGCGCTGGCTGGAACACAACGCCCGCCGCCTGGACGTGATCATCGCCGACGTGTCGCAGCAGCAAGCCGCCCTGGCAGTGCAGGGGCCCCTCTCCCGCCAGGTGGTAGAAGCCGCCGCCGAAGTAGACCTGGGCCCCTTACGCTATTTTGGCTTGACGGAAGCCGCCATTGCCGGCAATCCCGTCACCATCTCCCGCACCGGCTACACTGGCGACCTGGGGTACGAAATCTGGATGATGGCGGACGCTGCCCTGCCCGTCTGGGATCGCCTGATGGCGGTCGGGGAGGTGTACCAACTGCGACCTGCCGGCATGTTAGCCCTGGACATGGCCCGCATCGAAGCGGGACTCATTCTCATTGAAGTAGATTACACCTCTGCCCGCGCCGCCATCATCCCTGCCCAAAAATCCAGCCCATTTGAACTGGGTCTGGGCTGGACGGTTGATCTGGACAGGCCCGGCTATTTCGTAGGACGGCAGGCGCTCGAAGCGGAACAGCGTAACGGCTCTCCCTGGACAATTGCCGGGCTGGAAATTGAATGGCAATCGCTGGAAACCCTCTATGGCCGTGTCAACCTGCCGCCTGCCGTGCCCCACACCGCCTGGCGCGGCAGCGCGCCCGTTTATGCCGGCAAACGCGAAGCCGGCTACGCCACCAGCGGCTGCTTCTCCCCCCTGCTCAAACGCTATGTGACCCTGGCGACGCTGCAAACCCCATACGCCGCCCCCGGCACAGAACTAACCATGGAAGTGACAGTGGAACACATGCGCCGCCAGGCTGTGGCGCGAGTTGTGCCCACCCCCTTCTTTGACCCTGAACGCAAAAGGAGCGTGGCATGAGCCAACCCTACGATGCCATCATCATTGGCGGCGGGCACAACGGATTGGTGGCGGCGGCGTATCTGGCGCGTGCCGGCAAAAACGTCCTCGTTCTGGAAAAGCGCCACGTTCTCGGCGGCGCTGCCGTCACCGAAGAAATCTTCCCCGGCTTCCAATTCAGCGTCTTCTCCTACGTCGTCAGCCTGCTCCGCCCCGAAATCGTGCGCGACCTCAACCTGGCGCAGCACGGCTTGCACATCCTCCCCCTGGAAAGCACTTTCACTCCCATGGCCAATGGCGACCACCTGGTGCGCTGGGGCGACCACGACCACACCATGTGGGAACTGCGCCGCCACTCCATCCGCGACGCCGAAGCCTACGACGAGTATGGACGCCTGATGGGCCAGATGGCTCGCGCCGTCAAACCCATCCTAAACACCATCCCCACCGACATCAGCTCCTTTGACCCCCGCCAATGGCTTGACCTGGCCCGCCTGGGCCGGCATTTTCTTGGCTTGGAGCCAGAACATTTCTACGCCTTTGTCAAGCTCATGACCATGAGCTCCGCCGATTTTCTGGACGAATGGTTTGAAACCGAAGCCCTGAAAGCCACCATGTCCGCCAGCGGCATCATCGGCACATTCCTGGGGCCCCGCTCCCCTGGCACTGCTTACGTCCTGCTGCACCACTACATGGGCGAAATTGACGGCGTTTTCCGCGCCTGGGGCTTTGCCAAAGGCGGCACCGGCGCCATCAGCAACGCCATTGCCGGCGCCGCCCGTCACTTTGGCGCCGAAATCCGCACCAATGCCGGCGTCTCCCAGGTGATTGTGCGCCATGGGCAGGCGGTAGGCGTGGCCCTGGAAAATGGGGATGAGCTATACGCCCCTCTGGTCGTTTCCAGCCTGGATCCGCACCGCACCTTCCTGCAATTAGTGGACGACCGCGAGCTGCCCCCCGATTTTGTAGCTGACATTCGCGCCTTTCGCTTTAACGGCTCTTCCGCCAAAGTCAATCTGGCT
>JAGVTM010000010.1 GCA_019136785.1 Chloroflexota bacterium
TCGCGGTAAAAAAATCCCACCTCCCCAATCCCCCAAAATCAGCGCCCCACCAGCGTCATCTGCGTCCCATCCGCATCCCCTCCCCCCTTCGCGCCCTTCGCGTCTTCGCGGTAAAAAAAATCCCACCTCCCCAATCCCCAAAATCAGCGCCCCACCAGCGTCATCTGCGTCCCATCCCCTCTCAAATCGGAAACTGCGACGCGCCGCCGTCGAACATCAGGTTATGACCATGAATAAAGGCGGCGGCAGGTGAAGCCAGCCAGGCTATAGCTCTGCCAAATTCGGTCACGTCCCCCATGCGCCGCAAGGGAATAGCCGCCGCCATCCTCTCCGCTTCTTCTTCCAGGTCGGTTCCCTTGCCGGCAGCCCGCTCCTGCAACAACTGCGCCACCCGCTCCGTCCAGGTAAACGTGGGATTAATCGAATTCACCCGAATGCCCCGCGGTCCCAACTCATTCGCCATAGACTTCAGCAGCCCAATCACCGCCAGCCGCAGCGAATTAGACAGAATCAGGTTGTCCACCGGCTGCTTAATGGACACCGACTCAATCGCCACAATACTGCCGCTCCCTTGCGCCAGCATTGGCGGCACAACCGCATAAAACAGCCGCACCGCGCTCATCAGCGTCAACTGCGCCGCCGCCTCCCAATCCGCCGGCGACAAGTCCAGGAAACGCCCCGGCCGAGGTCCCCCTGCATTGGCAATCAAAATATCAATGCGCCCAAACCGCTCTAACGTCGTTTGCGCCAGACGCGCCACATCGGCCGCCGCAGTCACATCGGCGCGCACCGCCAGAACTTCCGCCTTCGTCTCCGCCCGAATCTCGGCGGCAGCCGTTTCAATCAACTCGCTGCGGGCGCACATCACCACCCGCGCCCCTTCCCGCGCCAATTCCAAAGCAGCGGCTTTGCCCAACCCTTTAGAAGCCGCCGTCACCAGGGCAATTTTGTCTCTTAGTTGCAACTCCATAATATTACTCCGTAGGGCGGGTTGGCAACCCGCCCATCCTTCAAAATAGCCAACCCATCCACGCTTCACAAACAGCCTCCCGCGGAGATGTAGGACAAACTGTTAGTTTGTCCCCACCGGCTGGAAGCAAGCGGGCAAGATGCCCGCGCTGCGGTATACTACAGTATATTATTTCTTTGTGAGGCTACCCATGCAAGTAGAAAATGCCCCTATCTTCTCCTTAATGCGCGACCGCATGCCGCTGGTAGCGACGGGCGCCAAACAGACCCGTTACCAGGAGACGCCCCTTTACGCCGAAGGTCTGTACGACCTGGGGCATAACGCTTACGCCTGGCTGACGCCCAATGGCTCCTGGGGAGAGTCCAATGCCGGCTTAATCATCGGCGCAGGCGCGTCGCTGCTGGTGGATACGCTCTGGGATTTGCCCTACACGCGCGCCATGCTGGCCGCCATGTCCCCGCTGTTGCCAGACGCGCCGCTGCAAACGGTGGTGAACACCCACGCCGATGGCGACCACTTCTGGGGAAATCTACTGGTCAGCCAGACAGACATCATTACGTCAGCAGCCAGTTACCAAGAAATGTTGGTCACGCAGCCGCGCACCATGCTGCTGTTGGGCAAAGTGGGCAAGGCGCTGAGCCTGTTCCACCTGTTTGGCGCAGCAAAGGTAGGGCATTGGTTTCAGAACATGGTGAAGCCGTATGATTTTGCCGGCGTCGTGCATCTTCCCGCCAGACGCACCTTCAGCGGCGAACTGACCCTGGACGTGGGCGGGCGCGCCGTACACCTCATTGAAGTTGGCCCCGCCCACACCCAGGGCGACCTGCTCGTCTACCTGCCCGATGCCCGCATCCTCTACGCCGCCGACATCCTCTTCATCGGTTCCACGCCCGTGATGTGGGCCGGCCCCCTGGCAAACTGGCTGGCAGCCCTGGAACGCATACTGGCGCTGGATGTAGACCTGATCGTGCCCGGTCACGGCCCGCTGACGGACAAAAACGGCGTGCGCCTGGTGCAGGCATATTGGGAATATGTGCAAAAAGGAATCACGGAACGGTTCCAGGCGGGTCTATCCGCCGCCGCCGCCGCCCGCGACCTCGTCCTGTCGCCGGAGTACGCGCAGCAGCCGTTCGCCGGTTGGGACTCGCCGGAACGGATCATGACCAACGCCCACACCCTCTACCGCCATCTGCAAGGGCGCGCCGACCATCCCAAACCGCCCGAACTGCTGAACATCATGCGCCAGCAAGCTCTGCTGGCCCACGAACTTCCGCACGCCTCCCCGGCCATCATGCGCCGCGGCCAGCCAAAGTAATCACAGATTGCGCAGATGACGCAGATTTCTGGCTTATACGACCAGTTTACGCGCTGATCTGCGCCTTAATTAAGGTATAATGGTTTCTGTGGGACTATCCATCAATGAAGGCTGTAAGGCAAACTGTTTCAGGTTGTAGTCGTTCACTCCCCCCGTAGGTTGAGCCTGTCGAAACCGGTTCCCTTCGACAGGCTCAGGGAGCGGGGGTGAATGGTTACTTCAGGTTTAACAAAAATATTGGGCGATCTAGCCTGCTGATCCCATTGGGCGTATGCAATACGCCCCTACCATCCAATATCTGTGTAGGGGTGTATGGCATACACCCTTCTATTACGTGATTTGTTTTATATGGAGAAACGCGGGTGCAATACGAAGATTTTGACGTCAGCATAGAAGCCGCCGCCGGCGGCGGGCGGAGTTACCGCATAGCCGTGCTGCATTCGCCCGCTGGCGAAGCGCAAGAGACGGTGGAGTTCCCCTTTGATAGCGTGGCCCTGAAGCTGCACCTGGCGCAACTGGAAAACGCCCTGCTCAAATCCAGCGGCGGTCGCCGCCGCCCATTAACCGACAGCGAGCGGGAAGTCATGGCTTTTGGCCAGGCGCTCTTTGACTTCCTGATGCACGGCGAAATTGGCCGCCGTTACGCCGTCAGCACCGACCGCTGCCACCAGGCAGGTAAAGGGCTGCGACTGAAGCTGCGCATCCACGACCCCACGCTGGCGGCGCTGCCCTGGGAATTCCTGTACGACCAGCGTTTCGACCACTATCTGGCGCTGTCCCAGCGCACGCCGCTGCTGCGTTACCTGGAACTGCCGCGGGCGCTGCGTCCCCTGACCGTAACGCCGCCGCTGCGCATCCTGGGTATGGTAGCCAATCCCGCCAATTTGCCGCCGCTGGACGTGGCTGTGGAGAAACAGCGCATCGAACAGGCGCTGGCAAAGTTGCGCGCCGCGGGGCTGGTGGAATTGACCTGGCTGCCGGGGCAGGGCTGGCGCGATTTACAGCGAGCCATGCGCCAGCCGTGGCACATCTTCCACTTCATCGGGCACGGCGGTTTCGACCGGCTGCAAAACGAGGGGTATCTCCTGTTTGCGGACAGCGCTGGGCAGGCGGACCGCATGACCGCCGCCAGTCTGGGGCGGCTGTTGGGCGACCATGGCCCCCTGCGGGCAGCCCTGCTCAACTCTTGCGAAGGGGGGCAAAGCGGCGACGATGTCTTTTCCAGCGCTGCCGCCGCCCTGGTACGCAGCGGCATTCCCTGTGTCGTGGCCATGCAGTACGCCATTACCGACGACGCCGCCATTGAGTTTGCCCGCACCTTTTACGAGGCGCTGGCGGATGGGCTGTCCATAGAAACTGCCGTCAGCGACGCCCGCAAGAGTATCACCTTCAGCCGCCAGAACTCCCTGGAATGGGGCACACCCGTCGTCTTTACGCACGCTCCCGACGGCGTGTTGTTTGACCTGGCAGACGCGCCCGCCCCGCCGCCTTTGCCGGAGGAACGGGGAAAACCAGCGCCGCCGCGCCCCAAACCGCTGCCCTGGCGCTTAAACGCCCGCGGTTTGCCGCTAATTGAGTCCTGGGAGCAGCTGCAGGGCGCGGAAAAGCTGCCGCCGCGCATTGTCTGGGTCAAAGACGAGAAAGAGATGGCTTTGATTCCCGCTGGCTCGTTTGTTATGGGTACGACGGAAGCGGAAGCGCGCGCGTTGTCGCAAGAATTTGGTTGGGAAATGCGCTGGCCAATGGCGGAAACGCCGCAGCGGGCAGTTACATTGCCAGATTATTACATGGACATAACCCCAGTGACGCATCAAGAGTACCTGCGTTTCCTGACCCAAAATCCGGCGCAGCCTGTGCCTTTGGTCGCCGAAGATTGGGGACAGCCGTACAATTGGGATGAAAAACAGCGCCGTCCGCCAGATACTCTATTGCACCATCCGGTGGTGCTGGTTAATTGGGAAGATGCTCAAGCATATGCCCGTTGGGCAGGCAAGACCCTGCCTACTGAGGAACAGTGGGAAAAAGGGGCGCGCGGCGGCGATGGCCGGCGCTATCCTTGGGGTAATGAGTGGGACAGCGCCCGACTCAACTGCGCCGAACGATTGGCTGGACATGAGATTAAGACAGCGAGTGAGTGGCAGAAATGGTGGAAAAAAAACAGCAGTGACTTGCTTAAAAAGGTGAACACCACAGTCGTGGGCAGCTATTACGCAGGCGCCAGCCAGTATGGCTTGCTGGATATGGCTGGAAACGTCTGGGAATGGTGCGATGCCTGGTATGCCGCCTATCCGGGATCGGCGGCACAGCATGACGATTTTGGCTGGAAATATCGTGTAGTGCGGGGCGGGTCGTGGTACTACACCCGCTACAACGTGCGCTGCGCCAACCGCAATAGGGTCACTCCCCTCTACAGGTACTCCTATGTGGGCTTCCGCTGCGCGAGCACTGCTTTCTGAACTACTGGTTGCTGGAATGCTGTTTTCTGCTTTTTTCTGTTTTTTCTGCGGGGGCGTGGGGGTGTCCCCCACCGTTCCCCGCGTAGCGGGTCGCTAAAAAATCTGGCAAAATTGATGAAGACTTACCGCCACCTTTATCCGCAAATAGCCTCTTTCCAGAACCTTTTAGACGCCTTTTACAAGGCGCGCAAAGAAGCTGAGGCTACCCGAGGCTGCCAGGATTTATTTTTACGGGACCAGTCTGTGATACAATTGAAGGGAGTAATCTGTCTTGCACAAGTAGAGTTTTCACATATGTAGGGGGTATGATTTGACACAACTATTGTCCACACAAACCAGAGAACTGGAAAACATTCTGGCAGAATTACCAGTCGAAAAAGTGCAGGAGCTAATGGATTTTGCCTACTACCTGCGCCAGCGATACACGCCTCACCCTCAACGCGGCTCAGCCACAGCTATCCTGAACATGCTGGTAGAAGTTGGCCCGCTTCAATTTGAAGAAGGAGAGCTGGAAACGCTTCTAGAGGAGATTGAAGCAATGCGTCAACTGGATCTGCTAGAAAGTGATTAAATACCTGCTGGACACCAATCACGCCAGCCGCCTGATGGGAAATGAGGAACGTATTCTGGCAAGAGTGCAAAAAGCTCAGGAGACAGGAGACGAATTCGGCATTTCGATGACTGTTTTAGGCGAGATGTATTTTGCTGTGTATGCCAGCCAATATCGTGCTAGAAATGAGCAGCGCCTGATGCGGCTGCTATCCACGCTGCATATCTATCCGTTTAATCAAATGGCGGCGGAAGAATTTGGTCGCATCCAGGCAGAGCAAAAAGCTAAAGGGCGTCCCATTCCCCCGCTTGACATCCAAATTGCTGCTGTCGCTCGACAACAAGGTCTCACTGTTTTAACGGCTGATCGGCACTTCGCGTTCATTGACGCGCTGAATACCGAGAACTGGTTAGCCGCATAATTCCCCTCAAGAAGCAGGCAAACATGAAATTAGTCACCTTTATACGTCCAGACGTCGCCCCACAGATTGGGGTTCTGATAGACGGGGAGCAAACGATTGCCGCGCTAGATGCGGGAATGCGGGCGCGGGATGGGGGATTGTCCCCCTATTTCGCGGATATGCTGGCATTTTTGCGCGGCGGGGCGGCGGCGCGGGAGCTGGCGCAGGAAGTGGCGGCTTACATCGCCGACCAGCGCCCGCCGCGGGCTGTCGTGCCTCTGGCGGATGTGACACTGCTCTCGCCTGTGCCCCACCCGGAGTCGCTGCGGGATTGCATGTCGTTTGAGCAGCACATTATTAACAGCATTCGCGTGGCCGGGTTGAAAAAGTTGGGGCCCGTGGACGAATGGGTTGAGCGCCGATTTGGTCGCCGCCGCTCCCTCGCCTATCGTCTCAACAAAGCGTGGTACGAACGCCCCATTTATTACAAGGGCAACCGCTTCTCTGTAATTGGGCCCGATACGGACGTAATCATGCCGCCTTATACGCAAAAGTTCGATTATGAACTGGAATGGGGCGTGTACATCGGGCAGATGGGGCGGGACATTCCCCAGAGTCAGGCGCATCACTATATCGGCGGCTACGCCATTTTTAACGATTTCTCCGCCCGCGACATACAGATGAAAGAACAGGGGGGACGCCTGGGGCCCGCCAAAGGGAAGGATTTCGACGGGGGCAACGCCATTGGGCCCTACCTGGTAACGCCGGATGAGGTACCCGATCCTTATAACCTGACAATGACGGCGACCATTAACGGCGAGGAATGGTCACGCGGCAGCACGGCGGACATGCACTGGACGTTTGCGGACATGATTGCCTACATTTCGCAGGCGGAAACACTCTATCCGGGCGAGTTTATTGGATCGGGCACCTGTTCGGGCGCGCACGGGCGCGGCTGCGGCATGGAAATGGGGCGCTATTTACAGGCGGGCGACGTGGTCGCCCTATCCGTAACGGGCCTGGGCATATTGCGCAATCGCGTCATGCGGGCACCCAGGTAACGTCTGGCAGACTCTCATTTGCTGCCAATGAAGTCCGTCAGCCACATGAGATAACCAACCACAGCGCCAACAATCGCGCCAATGACGATTCCCAGAACGCTGCCGCTGCCAATGCCCAGCGCAATCAGCGCTCCAATGACGGCGCCAACGATCAACAAGATAACCAGCAACACGTTTTTCGGTACGGATACCTTTATCATTTCAGCCTCTTTTGGGGGGATTGTCCGCTTCCGTCCACGAATGCGGCGCACTCTCTGTGAGTGCGGCGCACTCTGCGAGTGCATGCGCCCATTATACAGGTATTACAATCAGGCAACGACCTCTGTGGACAAAACCAGCAATTCTCAATTTGAACGGGTTTGCTCTCCTGGCTCTTGGTGGGCCCCCCGTCCCCCAACCCCCTTCCCCCCAGGGGGGGGCGAGGGGCGCTGTGCGCCCCTCGCCCTCTATGACCCCGCCCCTGGCGGCATTTCAGCCGCAGGCTGCGCAGCCAAAATGAAAATGGCTGATCAAGAAGGAAACTCGCCATGCCTCTGACACTCCCATTGGCGCGGTTGGAAGCGTATCGTGGGCAAACGTTTCGGCTGCACCAGCCTGTTAGCTCTCGCGCGGAAGCGGTGGAATTTGTGATGGAACGGGGGTTCGTTTATTTTTGGCCCATTACGGGCATTGTGTGCCCCAGTCTGTGGGCGGCAGTGGCAGGGCAGCGGGCGGTGGCGGAGGCGCACGACGATCCGGGGCACGTCACCTGGGGGTGGAAGGATGCCATGCTGGGTACGCGGGAGTGGTACTACGCCAAAGTGCTGCGCGGCAAAGGCACAATGATTTCGTTAGACCTGGTTCCCTATTTCTACGCCCTGAGCGAGAACTTTGGCGCGCCAGAGGACGATTATCTGGCGCAGTACCAGCAAGGGACGATGACGCGGGAGGCGAAGGCAGTGTATGAAACGCTGCTGCAAGCGGGCCCCATGGACACGGTGCGGCTGCGGCGGGAGGCGCACCTGAGCAGCAAGTCCAGCCAGAGCCCGTTTGAGCGAGCTCTGGTAAGTTTACAGCAGGATTTCAAGGTGTTGCCTGTAGGCGTGGCAGAGGCGGGCGCCTGGCGCTATAGTCACGTATACGCCTGCGTGCATCAATGGTATCCAGAACTGCCCGCCCTGGCCCGCCCCATCACGCGCACCGCCGCCCGCCAGAAACTCGTTGCGACCTATTTGGCATCGGTGGGCGCAGCCAGCGCCAGCGACGTGCGCAAGCTGTTCCGGTGGAAGCCGGCGGATGTGGACAAGACATTGGGGGGGCTGGTGGAAGGTGGCTTGCTGCTGCCAGACGTCGTGATAAACGGCAGCAGCCATTTTGCGCTGTCCAGCCTGGCAGGCGCGTAGCAATCATCTAGAAATTAATTTCCGTTCCGGAGTCGAGGCTTCAGCCGGCTGAAGCCTCGACTCCGGAAACTTATTTCTGGACAGTCACGTAGCGTTTAGCCGAGATCAGGATGACGCAGGCTTGGGGTGAGCGCGGACGGCTGCCGTCCGCCGCCGAACCATGATGCAGATTAAATCAAAGAGATCACCACGATTTACTGGGAGGTAGCGCTGCACTTAATCGTGGTGGGTGTCAGCCCCGCCTACGGCGGGGCTGACACCCACTTTTATGGGCAATTTGGGGCGCATCTGCGCCCCAAATTGCCCGTCGCTGATGCAGCCGGACGATGCGTCCGCGCCGGACGATGCGTCCGCGCCGGACGATGCGTCCGCGCTCGCTTTGCGGGGCCGGTAGGCAGTTAAAGAGATCACCACGATTTACTGGGGTGTTACCTACTGGGATGTTACCGTGATTTATTCTCCTAGCAAGGGGATGACGCCAGTGAGAGAGGCGCAAACGTGGTGGACGGGGGGAAGGCTGGCGATGGGGGTGAATGGGTTGGGGATGGCGGCGACGGTCATGCCGGCATTTAGCGCCGCCTGGCACCCCGGAATAGAATCCTCCACCGCCAGGCAGCGCTGCGCCGCCGCTCCTAAGCGGGCGGCGGCAGCCAGATAACCATCGGGCGCCGGCTTGCCCCGCGCCACCTCATCCCCCCCCACAATTGCGCCTGGCTGCAACTGCAGCCGCGCCAGCACCTGTTCCGCATAATAGCGTGGGCTGGACGTGGCTACCGCCCAGGGTATCCCCCGCTGTGCCAGTTCCGCTGTCAGCGCCGCCAGCCCCGGCATTGCCGGCAGCCCCTGCTGCCAGATGCGCGCCCACAGCGCGTTTTTGGCGGCAATAATCTCCGGCACAGACAGCGACAAATTGTAGCGGCTTTGCAGCAGGCGGGCGCTTTCGTCGCTGCGCCGCCCCACCATCTGGGCATAAACGGCTTCATCCAGGCTATACCCATATGGCTGCAAGAAAACGTCCCACGCCTGGCGAGACAAAGGCTCTGAATCCACCATAGTCCCGTCCAGGTCCAGGATGACGGCGTGTATAGACAGCATCTGTAAAGGAAGCGTCATGGCCTGACGGGTTCAGGCTGCCGGCAGTTCTTCCACAGCCGCCTGACCATGCGCAACGAAGTCGGGTTGGCGGGTCCAGGTCAGTTCCAGCACTTTGTGGAATTTAACGGAGAGGGTGAGGCGTTTGGCGCCGGCATCATGGGCGGCAATGTACTCCGTGGGCACGAAGTAATTGTCGCCATAATCCAGGTTTTCTACCTCCAGATAACTGGCGTATAGCAGCAAATCGGGATTCACCGCCGCCGGGTGGCGATGGTACAACACGCGAGCAGTGCCCAACGCCACGCCATCCTGAGTGATGACCGTATCGTCTTTGTTGATGATCATGATTTTACTCCTGCAAAGTGTGGGGCAGTCCCGCCTGCGGCGAGACTGCCCCTGTTTTATGAACATTTTGGGCGCATGAGCGCCCAAAATGCCCGGAGCGGGTGTGTTTGGGCAGCCATTTGCCGCGGATGGCTGCCAGCGGCAGCATGGTTATGGATGGCCATAGCCTGCGCCAAAATTGCCGAACCGGATATATTTGCGAGTCCGATTGAGCAGGCAATGGGTCGTCGCCAACGACGGCAAGGGTACGGGCAGCGTGGTCCGCGCCCAAAATTGCTTGAAGTGCATGTCTGCGCAGCCCGTTGGGGCGGGCAGCAGGTGGCTGCCAGCGGTGGCATGATTGTATAGAGGGCGATGGGGGTGGTAATCACAACAAGAATCGCAAATGTACCTGACCGATGTGGATTTCGTCTCGATCCTGCATAGGTTGGGGCATCAAGCCAATGCGTACAAAGTTGAGATAGGTTCCCGTGGCGCTGCCCTCGTCGTACAGCCAGAAGCGGCCTTCGCTCTGCTTAATACGGGCGTGCAGGCGGGAAACGGTGCGGTGGGTGAAAACAACATCCACCAGTTCCGGGTCTCGCCCCAGGGTGATGTTGGTCTGCGCCAGGCGCAGCGGCCCCGTTTGCGGCTCGCCGTTGGCTAGAATGACCAGGCGCGGGCCGCGGCTGGCGGCTGTTTCGTCTTCCGCTGGTTCGGGAACGGGGACGGGAGCGGACGGTTCTTGCAGTTCATCCAGCGCATTCAGCAGCGTATCCCTGGCAGCGGCAGCGCGGCGGCGGCGGCGAAGCGTCAACGCCGCCAGCAGCAAAAGCGCGCTGCCGCCAATCCCGCCCAGCAGCCAGGGGAACAGGCGCGCCAGCCACGGCGCGCGCGCCAGCCAGGAACCGCCGGCTGCTGGCGGCTGCGGGGTGGGCAACGGCGTAACGGTTGGTTCAGGGCGGCTAACGGTAATGGTGAAGGGAACGGCTTCCGTTTGGACCGTATAGCCAAACGCATCGGTGATTTGCAGGGCGACGGCGTAAATGCCGGCATCCAGCCCCGCCACGTCCCACACCACCGCCAACTGCCCGCCATCGTCTACGGCTGGCGCATTTAGGGGCAGCGACTCAACGCCATCCACCAGCAGGGCCACCTGCGATACCGCTCGCGTATAGCCATCGGGCCAAAGCGCCTGAGCCAGCAGCGTTAACTGCGCCGGCTGGAGTTGGAACAACGGCGTGTCCGCCGCCGCGCCTGCGCGCAGCAGCGGTTGGGCGTTGCTGGTTATCAACTGCAGCTGCGGCGGGGCAATAGTCAGAGCCAACGTCTGGCTGGCGCTGGCGTCGCCTAGAACTGCCGTTACCGTGTAATGTCCACTCTGCCGCAGCGCCGACTCGTAACTGACTTGCGCCTGGGTGGCATGCGCCTGCACAGCCGTGTAGATGGGGTCTGTTCCCTCCGGCGTGGGCATATGCACATAAAAAGCGCGCGTGGGTTCATACAGTTGGGCGGCGTTGGCGACTTCGTTGGCGTCGGCGCGCGCCCCCAGGATAGCGGTGTATAGAGGCAGCGACAACGCCTGCGCCTGCGCCGCTGTGGCTGCCAGATCAAGCTGCTGCCCCAGTTCGCCGCCGTTGGTGAACAACACAATCGCCTGGAAACGTCCCTGCGCCTGTGCGTCTGCCGCCTGGGCGAGAGCCAGTTCCATCATGGCTGCCAGCGGCGTAGTTAAAGGCAGTTCTGCTGGCTCATAGGCGGCGATGGCCTCAGCCACGGCGGTGGGGGAACTGGCCCCATCCAGCAGTAACGCTCCCTGGGCGTCATCAGGTACAATAATGCTCACCCGATCCCGCCCGGCAGGGTTCATGAATTCGACGGCGTAGCGGCTGATGCTGTCTCGCACCAATTCACGGCGGCTGAGGGCGCTGCCGGCATCTACGGACAGCAAGCTATCATCCGCGTCAATCACAAAAATCATCTCCACGCCCACCGGGACGCGCGTCACGACCGTCGGCGATACGACCTGCCCGGCTTCGCTAACCGCCAGCGTAGACAGGTCAGTCACCGGGCTAAGCGCCTCATCGCTGACGATCAGGTTCAGGCGCACCGTGGGAAATTCGACCACATCCACCTGGGTGATACGTATTTGCCGTTCTGATTGGGCTAACGCCGCCGCCGCTAAGGTCAAAAGCAGCGCCAACGTACCTATCCCCCAGCCAATGCGGTATTGCTTCACGTCCTCTTCCCTGTTTTTGGCACAGATTTCGTCATCTCGTCCACATCTTTCCGGCTAACGCTTCACGTTTTCGGTTACGTCTGTTATTATATCATGGTCAACGTTAGCAAGAGGAAGGGACATGCCGCACAAAAGAGCGTTTTTCCGCAAGATCATCTGGTTGGGAGTAGTCGCTGTCTTCTGCTTATTGGCTGGACAGGGGCAAATGGCTGCGGCGCAGACGGGCGTAGGCAGCCGCCTGTTTATCACAGGCAGCAATACAAACAGCGTGCCCACGGTAGACCTGTATGTGTATGGCCTGGATGGCGCTGGTCAGCCGCTGGCGCTGACGCCAGCCACGGTGGTGGTACAGCATGGCGGCGAACAAGCCGCCAGTGTCGCCGTGCCTGGACAGGTAGATGCCGGGGCCGCGCCGCCCAACAGCGCAGGCACGTTTACGATCTTTATTGTAGACACTCCCCCCGGCGTCAGTGACAGCCTGGAAGCTATCCGTCAAGCCATCGAAGCCTACGCCAGCCCATTGTACATGCGCGAGGGGGTGGATTTCGTCGCCATTTACCAGGTCGGCGAGACCGCAGCAACCCAGTTGTTAGCGCCAACGGACTTCCATAACGCGGTCAAGAACTTTTTCGCCCAGCCGCTGCCTATTCTGAACGGGCCCACGGCGCTGGTAGACAGCGTCATGGACTTGCTGACAACGCTGAATGGCCTCAAGCCCCATCCAGGTCTGGCCCCCGCTGTGGTTATTTTATCGGATGGAACAGATGTGGTCAGCACGGCGCATGAATCCCCCGAGGTGTTTCAATTCGCGGCGGAACAGGGCATTCCCATTCACACCATCTGGCTAAACAACACCAACCTGAATGTGCCTGAACCGGGCCGCGCCTATATGCAGACGGTAGCCGCCAATGCTCGTGGACTGGCAGGCTCTCTAGACGATGCCGGCAGCCTGACCGCTATCTGGAGCCGCATCGCCCAATTCAGCCAGCGCACCCTGATCCGCTACGTCATTGCCAATCCTGCCGGCGGCGAGTTTCCCGTTAATGTCAGCCTGGCTAATGAACCAGGGGTGACGGCGACGGCGCAGGTGACTGTACGCGCCAACGCCCCCAGCGTGACGCTCAACCTGCCGCTGGAAAACCGGACATTGAGCCTGCCCGACCTGGAGGATCCGGTCAGGCTGCGTCTAAGCGCCACGGCTACCTGGATGGATGGCGCGGCGCGCACGATTACGCAGGCGCAACTGCTGGTCAATGGTCTGGTAGCGGCAGAAATCAATCCCGCCCAATTGGATGATTTTCAGGTGGAAATCAGCCAGTTTCAATTTGGCGAGAACACATTAGAGGTGCAAATCGAGGATGAACAGGGGCTGCAAGCAGCCAGCCCGGCGGTGACGTTGTTTATTGATCAGGGGGAGGAAGAAGTGCCGGCAGACATCGCCCCCAGCAGCTCCTTCCTGCGCCTGTTAGGATGGCTGGCCCTCATCGCCGTTGTCTTGGGCGGGCTGGCGGTTGCTGGCTATTTCTTGCTCAGCCGGCAGGGGCGTATCCGCCTGCCGCAAAGCCTGACCGGTCTGGCGGGCCGCCTGGGCAAACTGCGGCTCCCCTTAAGCCGTCTGCCGCGGCGCGCCCCCCGCCAGACAGCAGCAGCCCCCGCCGCTGCGCCGCCGCCTGAGGAACCAGCCGCCGCCCAAGAAACCGCGCCCTATCTGGAAATCCTGGAGTCAGTCACCGATCTGCCGCGCTACATTCCCATTGAAGTTGTGGAGACACGCCTGGGGCGCTCGCCCGCCAGTTCGGACGTCGTCTTTGAGAACGACATTACGGTGTCGCGGCTGCACGCCAGCATTATCTACAGCGAAGAGCAGGATGCGTTTGGCATCTTCGATGAACAAAGCACCAGCGGTACGTGGGTGAACAACCAGCCTGTACCGGGCAATGGTATGACGCTGCTAGATGGGGATGAAATCCGCCTGGGAGCAGTGCGCCTCGTCTTTCATTGGCGTTAAGGAGATAATGGATATGACTGTGGCCGAAAAAGTCCACCAGCGCGTTCTGATACTTCCTGAACAACTGCAAGCTGAAGTCCTGAACTTTGTTGAGTTTCTTTTGACAAAGGTTGAGCCTGATCTGCAAATCACTTTGCAGTACCGTGAAAATCAGGAATGGTTTGAGTTGTCCTTAACTATGGCTATGCGTGGTATGGAAGATGAAGAAGGTCCTGATTATACGCTTGCAGATCTGAAGGAAAGGTTCTGATGGCGCGCGCCGGGCAAATCATCTTATTCCCTTTTCCACAAACCAATCTACAACAAGGAAAACTGCGTCCGGCGCTTATCATTGCGCAGTTGCCTGGCTCATTCGATGATTGGCTGATATGTATGATTTCCTCTCAGATTCACCATAGCGTCAAGATAAAAATGAGCCTGGGACAATATCTTCATGACTGAGTTGACTGCACTGCAATTGGATGCCGTTGAGGCTGGCGGGGATACATTGTTGTGGGGGAATGCCGGCACAGGCAAAACCACCGCCCTACAGCACCGCCTGCTGCGCCTGCTGCAAGCGGGCGTCTCCGCATACAACATCCTCGTTCTCGTCTCCGAATACGGTCATGAGCAACCTTTCCTGGAACTGATTCAAGAGTCCAATCTCGGGCCCTACGCTCAACTAAATATTACTACCTACAACAGCCTGGCGCGGGAAATGGTCGTCCTCTTCTGGCCCCTGGTAGCTCGCGCCGCCGGCTTCAAAAACCCACACCAGCCCCCCACATTCCTGGAATACGATATGGCGCAACTGCTCATGTGGCGCATTCTGGGCCCTATGCAAACGGAAGGGGCTTTTGCCGACCTGCGCCTGCGCCCGCAGCGTATCGTCAGCCAGCTTATTGACATCCTCAACCGCGCCGCCTTCAACGGCCTCACCCTGGACGAAGCCGTGGCGCGGCAGGCGCGCGTGTGGCAGCACGAACCCGACCAACTCAAACTGCTGGCAGACGCCGCCGAAGCCGCCCGCCGCTTCCGCCAGTTCTGCCTGGAACACAGCCTGTTGGATTTCTCCCTCACCATCCAGGTGTTCGACACCCATCTGGTGCAGGCGACCCATTTCCGCCATTACTTTAGCGAACGATACCAGCACGTTCTCGTGGATAATCTGGAAGAACACACCTTTGCGGCCCAGAACTTTGTAGCTGACCTGATGGGGCAAATCGAGTCCGTCGTTATCGTCTACGACGATGGCGGCGGCTACCGCCGTTTTCTATCGGCAGACCCCATGGGGGCGCGCCAACTGGCCACCCGCTGCGCGCAGCAGTTCTATTTTCCAGACAGTGAAAGTCACACGGCTAACCCGACCATGCCCCACCTGGCGCAGTACGTCTCAAACTACCTGCTCATCCAGCGCGGCGGGGTTACGGAACAGGCGGCGCAAACGATTTTGGGCACGGTGAAGGCGCGCTATCGCCGCGAAATGCTCATGGCGCTGCCGCCGGTGCTGCACCGGCTGATGCAGGAACTAAACGTGCCGCCCGCGCAAATTGCCATCATTGCGCCTTATCTGGATGGGGCGCTGCAATATACGCTGCGGGAGGAGTTGAAACGTGCCGGCATTCCCTACCGCCTGCTGCGCCGCCGCTCCAGTCCCCGTGAAGAGCCGCGCGTGCGCGCCTGGCTCACCTGGCTGGCGCTGGCGCATCCCATCTGGACAGCTTCGCCTGATTGGGCCATGCGCCCCTCGGCTTTCGACGTAGCGGAAGCCCTCACGCTGAGTATTGCCGGGCTGGACCCCATTCGCGCCAGCCTGGCGGTGAAATATCTATACGACACGTCAGCAGGCGTGCTGCTGCCCATCTCCCAACTGACAGCCGACCTGGTTGAACGTATTGGGCCCGATATGGTGGCTTTGATTGAGCATCTGCGGTTGTGGCTGGCAAAGTACGGCAACGGAGCGCTGCCGCTGGACAGCTTCCTATACCAGTTGTTTAATGACCTGCTATGCCAGCCTGACTTTCAGCCGGAGCCAGACGTGCCGGGGGCGGCTATTTGCGACTGGCTGGTGCGCACCGCCAGCCGTTTGCGCGAATCGGCGGCGGCAATTGGTTTGCGCAACGCGGCGGAACAGGGGGAGGCGTTTATTGCCGGCATTCATCAGGGCCTCGTTACCGCCAATCCCCCCGACCTGGGCGATCCCCCTGACCCCGACGGCGTCGTAGTCGCCACCACCTATGGCTACCTGCTGTCCGGCATCAGCAGCCAGATACAGGTCTGGCTGGAATGTAATATCATGGGCTGGTGGCAAACCCCCTACCAACCGTTGAGCAACGCCTTCGTCATGGTGCAAAGCCGCCCCGACGAACAGTTATGGACGGCGCAAGAAGAGATTGAAGTACGCAACGAACTCCTCAACAGCATCGTGCATGGTCTCACCAGCCGCTGCACCACAGGCATCCTGCTTACCTACAGCGACCTGGACCGCCGCGGGCAGCGCCAGGCAGGCCAACTCTGGCGCGCCGTGCAGTCAATCCAGGATGGCAACGGTTGGCTGGAAGAAATGCAGCAGCCGCCCGCCGCCTGAACCTCTTACCGCCTCAACTCTTCATCAAGACGCGCCCGAAAAGCGTTAATATCCGGGGTGTCAAACAGTGCACCGTGAAGTCGGACCAGCATCTCATACTGCCCCCCATCTCCAACTTCTGTTCAATCTCCTTGTACTCACCTACTGCCCCACTTCACCAACGCGGCGGATAGAAGCAATGGCTCGCGATAAAATCACTTCGTTGCGCCGGATGATGCGCGCCAGGTAATCCAACATGCGCAGAGGCATCGGCTCCGGCAAGCTTAACCCTTGCAGTTCAATATGCAGATAGATCAGGTTGCCATGCGCGTCAATGACTTCAAACAGTAAATCATTGCGCGCGGGTAGCGCTGCACTTAATCGTAGTGGGTGTCAGCCCCGCCTGCGGCGGGGCTGACACCCATTTTTATGGGCAATTTTGGGCGCAGACGCGCCCAAAATTGCCCGTCGCCGATGCCGTCGGACGATGCGTCCGCGCCGGACGATGCGTCCGCGCCGGACGATGCGTCCGCGCCGGACGATGCGTCC
>JAGVTM010000322.1 GCA_019136785.1 Chloroflexota bacterium
TTCCTGGATCAGCGCGGGGAAGCGCGCGTAAATATCCCTGGCGTGGGCAATGAGCCGCCTGATAATCCGTGCGATGTAGGTGCGTATGAATACCAACCCTTACTCTTCAATGGTAGCTTTGAAATTGATGCCAATGGCAATGGCATCCCAGATGGCTGGCAGGGTTTGAATCTGGCTCCCGATGATGGTCAGTTCTGCGACTTTGCGCATGGGGGCCTCTGTTCCTTCTACACCAATAGCGCCGGGCCTACCAAAGCCGTGTATCAGCTATTTAGCCAGAGCGGCAGCGCTGGCGACAACTACCGGCTAAAATTATGGGCCGCCACACGGAACGCCACCAGCAGCGGCCCCACCGGAGCATTGGTGCAACTGCGCTATGCCGACGGCACAAAGCAATGGTTCACGCAAGGCTATAACCTGGGCACGCACACCTGGCAGTCCCACACGATCAACTTCACTGCCCAAAAGAACTACACCAGCATTCTGGTTATCCCCATCTTCAACAACCTGACCGCAGGCGAACTCCTGGTGGATGATGTAACCCTGATGCTGCAACCGTAAGATTCCCCAAACAGGAACCCCCGCTGAATGCGCGGGGGTTCCTGACTGTCTCGTGCAAAATAGTGAGGAGAAAACAAAATGATAGAGGTGCAAATGAGTGCCGGCATCATCAGCGGCAGCGACTTTGAGACGGTTCGCTATCCCGACGATGAAATTCTGCTGCGGGTTACGAACCATGGCAACGCACAGGTCGTTGAGTACCAGTCTACTGACCGGGAAGGGCCGCCTGCCCACTACCATGCCTGGGATGAGATTGAGTATGTCATTGAAGGTGAAGTGGAATTCTATTTGAACGGTGAATGGCAGCGCGGCGGGCCGGGGACGGTACAGATGCTGCCGGCAGGAACCGCCCATTCAGTGCGCGTTCCCAGTGGGTCAGCACGGCTGCTCATGATCACCATCGGCGCGCCCTTTGCCGGCTTCTCGCGCGAACTGGCAGCCTTGTATGCACAAGGAACAGCCAGTGTGCCAAACATTGTAGCAGTCGCCAACCGCCATGGCGTGCGCCTGGAAGACGACCGGGCGTAGAACAACATGGCTCTGGAAATCTTCTTCAAAATTGCCTTCTACGTCGTCTTCTTCGGCTTTGCCTATGTGATGACGGCTTATTCGCGCAAAGCCAGGATGCACGGGAAAGATACGGCTGAGCGCGTCAAAATGCACCATGAACACGAAGTGCCGCTGCTGCTCAGAATCCGCCAGATATTCGGCATCCCGTTCTATCTGGGCGTTCTGGTGTGGACGTTTGCGCCCAGGTATATGGCATGGTCTGAGTTGGGGCTGCCGGCATGGCTGCGCTGGGCGGGTCTGGCTCTGGGTGGGTTTGCCGTCTTCTGGAATGCCTGGAGCCATCGGACGCTCAGCCAAAAACTGGGGGCAGATTTTAACCCGGCGCTGCGGCTGCTGGAAGTACCTGCCCTGGTGCAGGAGGGCCCGTATGCGCGAATACGACACCCTATCTACCTGGCGTTTCTACTCATGCAGATTGCCGTACTTCTAATCACTTCCAACTGGCTGATTGGCGGCTGTGGTCTGGCTATTATCATCGCCGTCATCGTCATTCGCATCCCAGAAGAAGAGAAGCTACTGACAACCCAGTTTGGCGATGCCTACCGCGATTACGTCAGGCGCACGGGTGCGCTGCTCCCCAGATTGAGGTAAATAAGACGTTCAACTCCTGTGGAGAAGTTGAACGTCTCTGGCGGGCATTTACGTTTCCAGCACAGCGTCTGGCGTGCGCGCGGGCTGGCGCTCGCCGCATTGGGTGCATTCGCCCGTGTGGCGGGCGACTTCCACCACCAGACCGCCGCACAGGCGGCAGGGCTGCGGCAGGGGGCGTTTCCAACTGGTCCAGTCGCAGTCGGGATAGTTGGCGCAGCCATAGAAGACGCGCCCGTTGCGCGTGCGCTTTTTCACCAGGTCGCCGCCGTCCTGGGGGCAGGCGACGCCAATTTTGTGCAGGATTTGCTCGGTGTGCCGGCATTTTGGGAAGTCGCTGCACCCAATAAACTTGCCAAACTTCCCTTCCCGGTACACCAGCGGTTGGCCACACTCCGGGCACGCCCGCCCCACCAACTCGGGTTCCTTTTTCAGGTCCAGTTTAGGGATGGCCCGGTCTGCTTTGTCCAATTCCTGCGCGAAACGGCCATAGAACTCACGCATTAAAGGAACCCAGGCGCGACCTTCGACAATCTCATCCAACTGGTTTTCCATATTCGCCGTGAAGTCCACCGAAATAATGTCCGGGAAATGCTCCACCAGCAGATCGTTGACCAGGTAACCCGTCTCCGTGGGCAGCAGCCGTTTATTATCCCGCACCACGTAACCCCGGTTCTGGATCGTGGAAATAATGGAAGCATAGGTGCTGGGGCGACCAATCTCGTTTTCTTCTAGCTCTTTCACCAACGTGGCCTCGGAGAAACGGGGCGGCGGTTGGGTGAAGCGCTGCTCAGGCAGCAGCTTGATCAGGTCAAGCGGCTCATTATTCGCCAGATCGGCAGGCACTGCGACATCTTCCTCCTCGCCATTTTCCTCAACAGCCTCTTCATACAATGCCAGAAACCCGGCAAAACGCAGTGTGGAGCCGCTGGCGCGAAACAGATAAGGACGGCGACTCAATTTCAGAGCGGCGTCCCCGGCATGAATGTCCACCGAAACCGTATCGTAGATAGCCGGGGCCATCTGGCTGGCCACAAACCGTTCCCAGATTAGTTTGTACAGGCGGTGTTGGTCGCGGGACAGGTAAGGCTTCATCTGCTGCGGCGTGCGCGGCACGGCTGTGGGGCGAATCGCTTCGTGCGCTTCCTGCGCCGTCTTGGAGCGCGTTTTGTACTGCGGCGGCTTTGCCGGCACGTACTCTGCCCCAAACGCTTCCCCAATATAGGCGCGGGCGGCAGCCACCGCCTCTTGCGAGACAGAAACGCTGTCGGTGCGCATGTAGGTGATCAGACCCGTCGAACCGTCGGCACCAATGTCCACGCCTTCATACAACTCTTGCGCCACGCGCATGGTCTTGCTTGTGCCAAAGTTCAGGCGGCGCGAGGCGTCTTGCTGCAAGGTGCTGGTCGTAAAGGGGGCCGAGGGACGGCGCATGCGCTGCCCCAGCCGCACCTCGCCCACTGTCCAGGCTGCCTGCTGCAAACTTTCTAGATGGGGCTGCACCGCCGCCGCGGAAGAAAGCACAGGTTCCTCGCCATTCAGACGATGCAGTTTGGCTACAAACGTTAGCTGCTCCTGCGCCTGGCGGTATTTTTGCTGGCTCAGTTCCGCCTTAATTAGCCAGTATTCCTGTGGTTCAAACGTATCAATGACGCGCTCCCGTTCCACTACCAGGCGCACGGCGACGGATTGCACGCGCCCGGCGCTCAAGCCAGGGCGCACTTTGCGCCACAGCAGCGGGCTGAGTTTATAGCCAACCAACCGATCCAGAATGCGCCGCGTTTGCTGCGCATCCACACGCTGCATATCAATCTGGCGCGGGTGCTGAAAGGCTTCCAGGATGGCAGGCTTGGTGATCTCGTGGAATACTACGCGCCGCGTTCGCGCTGGATCCATTTTGGCGGATTCCAGGACGTGCCAGGCAATGGCTTCGCCTTCACGGTCGGGGTCAGTCGCCAGGTAAATTTCTTTGGCTTTGGCGGCGGCCGTCTCTAGCTCTTTGACAACCGCGCGTTTTTCATTGGGTACGCGATATTCCGGCGCAAAGTCGTTTTCGATGTCTACGCTAAGGCGAGACTTCAACAAGTCGCGTACATGCCCCACGCTGGATTTGACGATATAACCCGACCCTAAATAACGACCAATCGTCTTAGCCTTGGCTGGAGATTCAACGACGACCAGTTTACCGCTTCGTCTGGCACGGTCGGCGCTGGCGGCCCTGGGTGGGCTGGTCGGCGTCGCCTTGTCTGCCCGCCTGGTTTTCTTGCCGGCGGATTTGGGTGGGCTGGCTGGCGCTGCCTTGCCTGCCTTCCCGGTTTTCTTGCCGGCGGACCTGGTTTTACGCTGGCTCTTGCCAGCCCGCGCCTGGGATGTTTTAGGGGGTCTGGTAGTCACTGCCGGCTTGGGCAGACTGTCATGCGCAGGCGTGTGACCACGACGGTAGATAACGGTCTGGCACACCGGGCAAACCCCGCGCGTGGCTGGGGAGCCATTGGCGGCCCATTCTGGCTGTGGATTTTGCAGAATGCGCTTTTCTTTGCATTTGAGGCAGTAACCGTCTAGCTGTTCTTGTTCACTCATCATTGTTTACATCTGGAGCAGGTCGGGAATGCGCCCGTTTGCCGGGTTTCAGGCTGCGGCAGGCGCAATTAGCTAAAGCCTTCCAGATCAGTTCCTTCTAAATCGTTGACCACTTTTTTCACCAGAGGAATCTGGTCTTTATGGACGACCAGGATAGCATCCTCCGTATTAACAACAATCATACCTTCCAAACCGATGGCTACTAACAACTTGTGGTCTTCGTAGTTATATAGCAGCGAATCAGTGGAATCATACGCCTGCACCAGGCCCTTTGTCACGTTGGCTTCGC
>JAGVTM010000541.1 GCA_019136785.1 Chloroflexota bacterium
CGGACTTTTGGCGATCTACTATCTTTTTATGCACAAGCCCACACGTCTATGGGCGCGGGCGCAGCCCAAACGTACCTGAAAGACTGTCTGCTGATCTAACATAGGTTTCAGTAAATCTGGCTGAACCCACAAATGAGAAACAGCAGCAAGAAAGAGGGGGATTATTGATGGACAACCCAAAACTTTCTAACCCACGACGCTTTTCGTGGCGGCGGCTCTTTGGTCGCTTACCGCTCTGGGGCTGGTTAGCCCTGGCTGGCCTGGCTGGCGGCATCATCGGCCTGGGAGGTTTCACCTTTGCCTATGCCGAAGGCGCTTCTTACTTCTCCAACGACCCCGAGGCTTGCGTCAACTGCCACGTCATGCGCGAAGTATTCGACGGTTGGAACCACGGCAGCCACAAAGCGGTAGCCGTGTGCAACGATTGCCACACCCCACATACATTTCCTGCCAAGTATGTGATCAAGGGCATCAACGGCTGGAATCACAGCGTGGCTTTCACCACGGGCGACTTCCCCGAACCGATTCAAATCACGGAACTGAATCACGCCGTGGCTCAGGAGAACTGCCTTTACTGCCATGGCGACCTGGTGACAGCCATCAGCCACGAAGACGGCGACGATCCCACCGACTGCCTGAAATGCCACGCTGGTGTGGGGCACGGGCGTGCCGTCATTTGACAGATTGGTTCAATCTCTCAGATTGAACCAATCTAAGTCCAGCAGGTCAACTTCTGACCACTGACCACTGACCACTGATCACTCTCCACTGATCACTGTTTTAGGAGGCGATAAACATGACAACCCCAACAAAACCCAATCGCCGTTCATTTGCCTTGATCGGCGCTGCTTTTGTGCTGGGCCTGGTTATGATGGCTGGCCTGGCACTGCTTTTAACCAACATCCAACAGCGCAAGGCGGAAACGACTGAGTATCCCTTGCGCGTCGTTGACATTGAACCCAACGAACTGGATCCGGCGGTGTGGGGGCAAAACTTCCCCCGCCAGTACGATGCTTTCCTGCGCACCCAGGACACAACCATCAGCACCCCTTATGGCGGTTCGGTGCTCTACAGCAAACTGGAGCGGTATCCAGCCATGGTGCGCTTGTGGGCTGGCTATGCCTTTAGCAAAGACCACAACGAGGAGCGGGGGCATTTCTATACCACCATTGATCAAAAAAACACGCAGCGCGTGCAAATCGTGAACCAGCCGGGGGCTTGCGCCAATTGCCATGCCGCTGAAGCGCCCCAACTTATTGCCGAAATGGGTTGGGAGACGTTTAACCACACGCCGTACAACGATCTGAAAGACCACCTGCAGGTTGGCTCCTCCTGCGCCGACTGCCACGACCCGGAAACGATGGCTTTGCGCCTGACGCGCCCGGCGTTGATCAATGCCCTGGCCGCGCAGGGGATTGACTGGACACAAGCCAGCCGCCAGGAGATGCGCACCTACGTTTGCGCCCAATGCCACGTGGAGTATTACTTCCTGGGCGAAAACAAAGTGCTGACCTTCCCCTGGAGCCAGGGGTACAACATTGACAGCATCGCCGCCCATTACGACGACTATGGCTTCCAGGACTGGACGCACGCCGAGACGGGCGCGCCTATGATTAAAATCCAGCACCCGGAGTTTGAACTATGGAACACCGGGCTGCACGCGCAGTCGGGCGTTTCTTGCGCCGATTGCCACATGCCTTACGTGCGCGAAGGGGCGGTGAAGATTTCCGATCACTGGCTGCGCAGCCCATTGACCAATATCAACCAGGCGTGCCAGACCTGCCACAAACAGGATGAGGCGCTGCTGGCAGAGCGGATTACGACCATTCAGGATCGGACGGCGCAGTTGCTGCGTCTGTCTGAAGAGGCGATCATTGACGCCATTGACGCCATTGTGGCGGCGCAGGAAGCAGGCGCGACGGATGAGCAGTTGGCGGAAGCCCGCCAGCTTCATCGCCAGGCTTCTTTGCGCTGGGACTTTATCTCGTCGGAAAACAGCACCGGCTTCCACAGCCCGCAGGAAGCGGCGCGGGTGTTAGCCCTGTCCATTGATTACGCGCGGCAGGCGCAGTTGGCGGCGGAACGGCTGTTGTCTTCGCAAGCCAGCGCGCCAGCCAGCGAATAAGGTGGGTTGGTAGGGACAGGTTTCAAACCTGTCTCTACCAACCTGTTCTACAAAGCACGAAACCATGAAGCAAAGCGAGATTTTGCAACTGCTGCCGGAAATATTTCAGCGTACGGCTGCGCCGGAAAATCCCCTGACCGTTTTGCTGGCGGTGATGGAGCAGCTACAGGCTCCGGCGGAAGGGGTGCTGGATGGGTTGGATCGTTTCTTCGATCCCCGCCGCACGCCGGATAAGTTTGTGGCTTTTCTGGCTACCTGGGTGGATCTGGCGTCGCTGCTGCGCGATATGCCGGCATCCGGCGCAGCTACACCCGGTGGAGCCACAACCGGCGCCGCGCCCCTAGACGCCCTCTCCACCGGCACCGGACGGCTGCGGGAGTTGGTGGCTGCCGCCGCTTATCTGTCGCAATGGCGCGGCACACGCCAGGGGCTGCTCCGTTTCCTGGAAACGGCGACAGGGCTGACCGGTTTTGAAATCAATGAAGCCGTCATAGAGAAGGGGCAGGCGATCCCGTACCACCTCCTGATCACCGCCCCCGCCCCCGCCCGCCCCTACCGCTCCCTGCTAGACCGCATCATCGCCCTGGAAAAGCCCGCCTATGTCACCTACGAACTGATCTTCGCGCCAGACTAACTGCAGGATTGCAAAAGTGCGTTCCGCGAACCGGCTAAAGCCTCGACTCCGGAGTGCACGCTTTAGCGGGTTATGGTATGGGTCATGGGGGTGCATTCGCACCCCCATGACCCATCAAAACCGGGGCACGTTCGCCGCCACTCTTGGCGGGACGACCCATTGCCCGCAAAACAGGCAGACCCACCGCCATCATTAAGGCGCGGTAGCTACTGCCCGCAAAACAGGGGCAGCCCCGCCGCCATCATTAAGGCGCGGTAGTCCACTGCCCGCAAAGCGGGCAGCCCCGCCCACTATGGGTCATTGGGGCGCGTTAGCGCCCCAATGACCCATAAAATAAAGAGTACGCCCGCCGCAGGCGGGCGTACTCCCCACCATGCACGAGACAGCATGCCCGAACGACTTTTCGCTACAGGTGCCTTCACCTTCTTTGGCATCTTTGCCGCCCTCGCCTTCCTGACCGGCCTCGGCTACAGCCTCTATCGCCGCGACCCCTTTAGCGATGCCCTCACCCGCGCCTGGGAAACCGCTACCATGTCCATTTTAGGCGGCTTCCTGGCCCGTTCATTCATCGGCGTGCTGTTATTCCTGGCAGACGATTCCCCAAACGCCATCCTGGCAATCAGTTGGGGCTTTTTCCTCTGGCCCGGCGCCCTGGAATCAGCGGCGCGGCTGGTAGGCGAACCGCTGCTGCAGCCGCAGCACCTGATGGGCATAGCGGCGGCAGTGGGCAGTTTTGTGGGCATGGCGGACGGCTTATGGCAGGTGCATAAATGCAGCGGACCCATCCCGTTTACATTTCTCATTGACGTGACCTGGGGGCTGGCAGGCTCCACCAACGGCGCTCTATTCCATATCGCCAACTTTATCTGGGGCGGGCACGAGCAGGACGGGCGCAAAAGCGGGCATCGCTACAAAAGCGGCTTTCGCCTGAAGAGCGGCTTTGCCGTGACGCAGGGTAGCGTCATGAGCAACATGGGCGGGCATGGGCCGGGGTCGAGTCTGTATAAGCACGAAATGGTGCACGTGCTGCAGAATCGCATTTTTGGCCCCCTGTTTGTCCTGACATATCTGGGGTGGATGGCTGTGTGGCTCCTGCCGGCATTCCTCGCTGGACTCATCGCCAAAAGTTATACCATCAGCGAAGCCATCCAGGGATGGTGTTACTTCAACAACCCCTGGGAAGTATGGGCTTACAAAGTGGGCGGCTACCGAAATATCAATGCGGCTGTATTATGGAGCACTACAACGGCGGTGGTTTTTGCGGTATTATTTTTCTTACCCGTGCTAGGATTGGCAATCTGGGCAGCCGCGGCTGTCTGGGGTTAGTATCAAAGGAGGCAGGGATGAAAATTTTTTTAGCCACGAATTACACGAATTTAACGAATTTCCTGACCACGCCCCACCTTCGGTGGGGAAGTCACTCGCCACTGACCACCCGCCACTGCGGCGTCTTCCGCCGCCGCGGCGTCCTCCGCCGCCGTTCACTATTTCCAAAGGAAAGGTAGACATGAATTACGGCGAACGACTACGCAACTTTTGGGCGCCAAGCTGGTGGACGGTGGGGTGGATGTTGTTGGGATTGCCGGCACTCTACTTCTGGCAAACCCTGATACACGAAGGATCGCACGCTATGGCAGCGCTGTTTGCCAGCGGCGACTTCCCTAAAATCGCGCCGTATGCCCATGTGAGTGATACAGCGGGCTTTCGCAACGGCGTCACCTTCACCGGCGGCGAAGGCTTTATTGCCATGCCGCAGTTTGTCGGTTTGGGGCTGCTGCTGGTCTTTACGGCCCTGTTCATCTGGGCCCCCATTCGCAGCCGCGCCGCCCGCTTCATGCTAGTGTTCCTATATGTGGGGGTATGCATTGATCTGCTGTACAATACGGTCAAAGGGTTGTGGGGCGACCCTGGTCCCTTTTCCGATTGGGGTAAGTTTCAGGCAGATATAGGCGATGCCGGCATCATTGTCCTCTCCTGGTTGATCTGGCTGCTCGTTTTTAGCCACTTTCTCTGGGTTTACTTCTCCGTCTGGCGCAATGACATTCCCCCCGCCGCCGGCTTTTGGGATTTCCGCTGGATATCCCTCTCCTTTGCCCTGGCTTCCCTCTCCGGGCTGCTTTTTGCCGCCATCGTGGAGGACCCCAGCATTGACAAAGGGCACGGCGTGTTTATCACTTACGTAATCCTGCAAGCCGTAGCCTTACTTGGCTACAGCACCTACTTTGGCTTGAGTTTCAGAGAACAATCCTGACGCCGCAGCCTCTCTGGATTTTCACCGCTAAGACGCGAAGATCGCAAAGAAAAACCAGAGAATCTTGGCGTCCCTTCGATAATACTCAGGACAAGCCGCGCCGCTAGGCGGCGTCAGCGTCTTTGCGGCAAGTAGATACCGCAAAGACGCGCAGCGTTTGCA
>JAGVTM010000499.1 GCA_019136785.1 Chloroflexota bacterium
GTTTGCGCGAGAAGACGGGCAGCAGTTCGCTGATGACGCCGAGACCAGGCAGCACAAAAACGTAAACGACGGGGTGGGAGTAGAACCAGAAGAGATGTTGGTAAAGGAGGGGGTCACCGCCGGGAATGCCGGCAGGCGCCGCCGGATCAAAAAAGCCCATCCCTCGCAGGCGTTGGGTAATCACCATGAGCAGAGCCAGACCAACGGTTTGGGTGACAGAGAATTGGATGAGGGCCGTAGCAATGCTGCCCCACACAAAAATGGGCATTCGGAACAGGCTCATGCCTGGGGCGCGCATGGTAGCCACGGTCACCAGGACGTTAATGGCGCTGGCAATGGAGGAAAAGCCGTTAATCCAGAAACCCAACAAAAAGAGGGAAACGCCAATGTTGGGGGTGGTGGTGCTGTGCGGCGGGTAAGCCACCCAACCTGTATCCCAGCCGCCGATGAAGATGCCGGCAATTAACAACAAAGCTGCCGGCACGCCCACCCAATAACTAAAGGCGTTCAGGCGGGGAAAAGCCATGTCCGATGCGCCAATCATCAAGGGCACCAGGTAGTTGATCATGGCGCCAACGCCCAGCAAAATGCTGACGATCATAATGATGCCATGCGCGCTAAACAAGGTGTTATAGGTGTCTAGCTCCAGGAACTGCATCCCTGGATAAGCAAGCTCCAGGCGGAAGATGATGGCCAGGATGCCCCCAACCAACAAAACGAGCACGCCCGTGACGCCGTATTGAATGCCGATGACTTTGTGGTTGTAATCTACGCTGAAATAGCGAACCCAGGCAGGCGCGTGTTCTGGCGGGCCATGGCGCATGGGGGTTTTGCGCCCCATGATCCATTTGATCCAGTCGGTGAAGACGCCAGCAGCCAACATAAAGGTTATGACGCCGAGAATGGCGCCAATAACCAGCCCGGCTTCCAAATCCTCTGGCAAACCGGCGGCGCGGCGAATGCCGGCAACCAGCGCCATGCCTAACAAAGTGCCCACAACCTGGCCCACGATGCCGCGAATCAGTCCCAGTCTAAGCAAAATACTCATAACGTGCTCTCCTTACCAAACGCGTTTGACATGCCTTCTAACAGTAGAGGCCCTACGGCTGAGCCAGCGTTTTCATGAATTCGATAATGTTAGCTACATCTTGATCAGACAAAATCGTCGCATAGTTTTGCGGCATTAAGTTGGGTTGGAAGCCGGCCACAATCTTCACATTCGGTTCGTAAATGGATTCCTGTATGTATTCCTCATCTACGGTCACGCTGCTGCCATCAACCAACGCTTCCTGGCGACCATAGATTCCTTGCCAGGTGGGGCCCACCAGAGCCGTGCCATCCAGGCTGTGGCAGCTAGAGCAGTTGGCCTGCCACAACCGCTGCCCCTGCTCCGCCGGCGGCAAACTGGCAATAGCCAGAATTTCGCTTTCCCAACTGGCATACTCAGTGGCAGATAAAACGCGCACATCCGCCAGCATGTAAGCGTGGCGCTGCCCGCAAATCTCGGCGCAGCGAATCTTGTAGGTGCCTTCATCGGTGGGCGTAATGCGCAGGGTGGTCTTTTGCCCAGGCAGCAAATCTTTCTTCACCCGAAATTCAGGCACCCAGAAAGAGTGCAGCACGTCGCGGGATTCCATCTCCAGGCGAATGGTTGTGTTGACAGGCACAACCAGGTCAGGCGTATTGGCGTACTGACCCAGTTCAGGGTAGTGGAACGACCACTGCCATTTCTGCCCGGTGACCTCCACCATAATCTCATTGGGCTTGCTGGCGGTTACTTCGTCCAGCACATTCCAGCCCCAGACGCCAAAACCTATGACCAGGAATAGCGGGATGACCGTCCAGGCCACTTCCAGGCTATTGCTGCCGTGGATAAACTCGCCATCGCTGTCATCGCCTGGACGGCGGCGGAAAGCCACCAGACTATACCCCATAAACACCACTACCAACGCAAAAAGGAAGGAGATCAGGATAAAATGACCACGAAATAGTTCGTCAATAGGCACAGCTTCCGCACTTCTGGCAGCGGGGAGCTGGTAAATGGCGTCTAAAATGAGATAGGTGATGCCCGAAACAAGCACAACCAAAGCAGAGGCAATGGCAAGATGTTTTTTATGATTCATGAAGTTATCCTGGTTTTCGCCAACAATCGCACCGAACAGGGGGCATTATACCCGATGGCGATGCTGTTTGAGAAATGTTTGCAGGACACAAGGATGTCGCCGACTTGAAGTGTGTTACCTGGCAGGCGTTGTAGTAACTCTGCCGCAGCACAGTCACGTTATGTGCATTTTATCACAAGCAGAGTGCGTGGCAAATGTGGAAATGCAAACGTGAACCGCGCCAGAGGGATCAATCCAGGCGCAGTTCACGTTCGGGTTAGTAGTACCTTTGTCCTTCGTGGCAGCCCGCGCGGGTCTCCGGCTAAGCCGCTGGCGTCACCGGGGCGGTTTGCCCGGCCCGATGGCGGGTCACCGGGCGCGCCAGCAGGCGGGCGCGGCGCAGCAGCAGCCCCACCCCCACCAGGGATAAGGCGGAACCAACAACTGCGCCGATAAGCATCAGGCGCGCGGGTGGAGGCACAGGAGCTGTTTCTCCCGGCAGACTGAACAACAGCTGCTGCTTCAACTGGCGCACGAAAGAGGTGCGCGGTTTGACAGGCACCAACGCTTTCTTCAGCAACTTGCCCAGGTATAACAAAGTGGGCAGTTCTGGAAACAGCGCGGCATACTGCGCCGCCAGGCTGTCAGTCGTATCTGCGCCTCGATTCAAATCGTCCGCATGCGCGGTCAGGATTTCTTCTAATACCTCTGGCAAATTGCCCGCCATCTTGACCTCTTGCACCAGGAATAGCCCGTTACTGGTCGCTGACGTTTCTTTAGCAGCCGTTACTCGGGAATTGCCACCAATCCCAGGGTTCCTGGACCCAGATTGATAGCGACAGCCACGCACAAATCCACAGTCAACACTTCGGTCGTGTTGAAGTAGGGCCCAGCCAACTGCTGCAACTCCATGGCGCCGCTGGGTGTGTTGGCGTGGATGTATGCCAGTTTTACGGGCTGATCCCCGACTTTCTCTTTGATAAAGTCCACCATGAACTGCATGGCTTTCTTGTGGGTACGCACTTTGCCTGCTTCCACAATTTCGCCCTCTTTCAACTGCATCACAGGCTTGATGTTCAACAGCGAAGCCATGGTGGAACGGAGCGCGCTGACGCGCCCCCCCTTCACGGCAAATTCCAGGCTGTGGATCAGGAAGGCAATAGCCTGTTTTTCGCGCATGGTTTCCAGCCGCTGGAGAATGTCGGCGTAGCTGGCGCCAGCCTCAGCCATACGCGCAGCTTCCAGGGCCATGAAACCCTGGCCAATGGAGCCAGACATGGAATCAAAAACGTGCACGGTGGCCTGGCCTTCTACTTCTTTGCCGGCAGCAATGGCTGAGGCGAAGGTTTTACTCAGTTTCTCGCTGACGGTCACGACCAGGATTTCGTTCTCGCCAGCGGCGATGAGGTCGCGGAAGGCGACTTCAAACTGATAGGGATTGGGCTGGGAAGTCTTGGGGAAGTTACTGCTGCTGACTGTTTCTACTTTGCGATAGAATGCCGGCAAATCCATCTCCACCCGAGACAAAAACTCCTCAGTGCCAAAATGGATATTCACGGGCACAATGACAATATTGTGCTTGTTTACCAGTTCGGCCGGGATGTCGCCAGCGTCGTCAATTATTACTCTCATGCTCATTCCTCTTTTACTTGGCATTCTCTGCGCCCTGGTTCCCGTATCTGTCCGGCGACAGCGTGCGCCAGGCCACAAACAGAGTGCGAATCAAATTATCAGACATCATCAGGCAGCATCAGCTACGGGAACCTGAGCGACTGCGCCTGTTAGCCGGCTTCAGCCGGGCATTTTATCCTTGCGTCCCAGACGGCTACCTAAGGAGAACCAGCGGCTGGCTTTTTCGCCGCGCCAGCCTGCCGCCGACGACTGCTGCAAATCATCCCGCAGCGCTAACAGGGTGCGGTGGTACAGGGACTTAATGGCGCCCTCGCTGCGCCCCATGATTTGCCCGATTTCGGCGTTGGGGAGTTGTTCCATAAACTTCAGCAGCAGCAGTTCCTGTCTGTCTGCCGGCAGGCGGCGCACCGCTTCCAACAAAACCTCGCGTTCCTCCAGTCTTTCCGCCTTAAATTCGGGACCTTCTTCGCTGGTGTGCCATTGGGCAAAATCCTCCAGCGAAAAAACCTGGCGGCGACCGCGATCACGATGCCAGTTGGCTACCATGTTGTGCGCAATGCGATAGAGCCAGGCGGAAAAAGGGACACCCTTATCTTGATAGTTGCCAATATGCTGCATTGCTCGCTCGAAAATTCGGGCTGTCAGGTCCTCAGCGTCAGCCACGCTGCCCGTGCGGTAGTAAACATAGTTGTAAATGCGCTCGACGTACGTTTCATACAGTTGACCAAAAGCCTCTTTGTCAACTTTGGCACGAGCTATCAAGGTGGATTCATCCATGCCATTATCCATAAGGGGCGCAGCCGCCTGTCAAACATACCCTGGCAGATA
>JAGVTM010000505.1 GCA_019136785.1 Chloroflexota bacterium
CAGAACCGGGACGTCTGTTCCACTGCTTGCCCGCTCCGCGCCTCGAACGCTTTGCCGAAACCAGCGGAATGCCCATAATTGGGCAGGTAGTGGCGCTGCGCGACAGCGCCAGCACGCTGGCAGAATTACACGAGGACGTAACCGTTAAAGGTATGAAGCGCTTGCAGCATGTCAAGGTAGTGCGGCAGAAAACCAATAGCCTGCCGCAAACCAACCCATCGCAAATAGCTATCATTGGTATGGCCTGCGTCTTACCCGGCGCCGGCGACCTCAAAACGTATTGGGAAAACATCCTGAACAAGGCAGATTCCGTCATTGAAGTACCTAAGGAACGGTGGGATTGGCGGCGCTACTTTGACGAAGACAAGAAAACGCGGGACAAAATTTACTCCCGTTGGGGCGGGTTTATTGACGATGTACCGTTTAATCCTCTGGAGTACGGGATGCCACCCAACTCCGTCAAGTCCATTGAGCCTGTGCAGTTGCTCATGCTGGAAGTCGTTAAAGCTGCACTGCAAGATGCTGGCTACAATGGTCGCCCCTTCCCTCGGGAAAAGACCTCCTGCGTGATTGCCGTAGGCGGCGGTCTGGGTGACCTGGGTACGCAGTACGGCTTCCGTTCCTACGTCCCCCACTTTCTGGAAGGGGAATCAGACGACGTTATTGAACGACTGTCCCAGAAGCTGCCCGAATGGACGGAAGATAGTTTCCCTGGCATTCTCTTGAATGTGTTGGCCGGGCGCGTCGCCAACCGGTTTGATCTGGGAGGCGCTAACTTCGTCGTAGACGCCGCCTGCGGCTCCTCGCTGGCTGCCCTGGACGCCGGCGTCAAAGGTCTGGAGCATCACGAAGTGGACATGGCTATCGTGGGTGCCGGCGAAACTGTGCAAAGCCCCTTTGGCTTCCTGGCTTTTAGCAAAACGCAGGCGCTCTCCCCCACCGGACGCTGCCGCCCGTTTGACGCCAACGCCGATGGCATCGCCATCAGCGAAGGTCTGGCTGTCTTGATTCTCAAGCGACTGGCGGACGCCGAACGGGACGGCGACCGCATCTATGCGGTTATTGAGAGTGTGGGCGCGTCTAGCGATGGTAAGGATCGGAGTTTGACTGCGCCGCGCCCGGCGGGTCAGATGCGGGCTGTGCGCCGCGCCTACGCCAAAGCGGGCATTGACCCGGCTACGGTTGGTCTGTTTGAGGCGCACGGCACGGGCACCAAGGTCGGCGACGTGGCGGAAGCGGAAACATTGGACACGGTTTTGCGCCAGGCGCACGCGCGCCAAAAAAGCAGCGCCATTGGCTCGGTCAAGTCTATGATTGGGCACACCAAGAGTACCGCCGGGTTGGCGGGCATGATTAAAGTGGCTCTGTCCCTCTACCACAAGGTACTGCCGCCAACGCTGGTAAACACGCCCAATCCGAAATTATATAACGAAAGCAGCGCGCTCTACGTCAACGGTGAACTACGCCCCTGGTTGCGGCGGAAGTCTGATGAAATCAGGCGGGCAGGCGTCAGCGCCTTTGGCTTTGGCGGCACGAATTTCCACGCCGTGCTGCAAGAGTATCAGGACTTTTTGCCTTCTCATGCCATTCAGGAGACCTGGCCCGCAGAATTGATGTTGTTTGCCGGCAGCGACCGCGCGGAAATCAGCCGCCAGACGGGCCAATTGGCTGGCTGGCTGAATCAAGAAGACACGCCGCCGCTGCGGGACATTGCCTTTACGCTCTACCGCCGCTACGCGCAGCGCTGGCATGACCACGCGCAGCGCGAGCAGGACAGCGGCGACGGCAGCGTGCAGACGCTGGCTCTGATCGCCACTTCTATAGATGATCTGAAACTGAAACTGGCAGAAGCGGGCAAGCAGTTAGATGCCGGCAAAGATACCATTAACGACCCGCGCGGCATCTATTTCCAGCAGCATCCGCTGGCCTTGTCGGGGAAAGTTGCCTTCCTGTATCCGGGCCAGGGTTCGCAATACACCAACATGCTGCGCGACCTGACGGTGCAGTTCCCCGCTGTGCGCGCCTGTTTTGAGCGCGCCAACGAGGCCTTGCAGGGCAAACTGCCGCAGGCGTTGAGCGAGTACATCTTCCCCGTCCCTACCCAGGACGAGACGCAGCAGCAGGCAGACCAACAGGCATTGACGGCGACCGATGTGGCCCAGCCGGCGTTAGCCGCAGCGGGTCTGGCGATGAACCAACTGCTGCAGCAAACGGGTATTACGCCTGATTTTGTGGCCGGGCACAGTTTTGGCGAAATCGTGGCGCTTCATCAGGCAGGCGTTTTCAGCGAGCCGGATATGCTGGCAGTAGCCGCGGCGCGGGGTCAGTTGATGGCTCAAGCTGCCGGGCCAGATGCCGGCACGATGGCTGCTGTGCGCGCAGGCAAAGAAGCAGTGGCTCAAGCCATTGCTGACATTCCTGACGTGACGCTGGCTAACCTGAACGCGCCGCAGCAAACGGTGATTTCGGGCACGCAATTGGCGGTAGAGACTGCCGTAGCCCGTCTGAAAGAACAGAATATCAGCGCCAATATGCTGCAAGTGGCTTGCGCTTTCCACTCTCCTCTGGTGGCTTCCGCCCGCGACAAACTGGCAGCCTTCCTGAAGTCGGAAGTGCAGTTCCACCCGCCGCAGTTGACGGCATATGCCAACACCACCGGGCAGGCTTACCCGCCAGACCCGGCGCAAATTCAGGCGATTCTGTCTAACCAGCTAGCTATGCCCGTGGAATTCCAGCAAGAGATTGAAGCCATGTATGCCGGCGGCGCGCGCATCTTTGTGGAAAGCGGGCCCAGAGGCGTACTCACCGGCCTGGTTGGCCAGATTCTGGCAGACAAGCCGCACCTGGCTGTGTCCACAGACCACCCCAAGAAACACGGGCTGGAGAGTCTGGTCAAAGCATTGGCCCAATTGGCGGCGCATGGCCTGGTCTTATCGCTAGAATCCATTTTTGAAAGCCGCCAGGTGACGCTCCTCGATCTCAATCAGCCCTATATCAATCCGCAGCGAGCCAGCTTTGGCCCAACAACCTGGTTAATCAATGGCGGGCGCGCCCGCCCCTGGCGCGAAGCGCAAGCCAAATCTGAGCCGCTGCCAGAGGCTATTAGAATCAAGCTGCAAGAGACGCCAGACGAAAAAGCAGCGTCGCTGCCGGCAGCGCCAGCCCCGGCAGTAAGAATGCCAGCTCCGGCAGCCAACATGCCGGCAGTCGCCACTCCCCCGCCGGCTGTGACGCACCCGCCAGGGCGCGCGTCAGCCGCCCCTTCCAGAGTACAAGCTATGCCTCAAACCCCTCCTGTTTCCAACTATCCGCCGCCGCCAGCGGCAGGTTACCCACCCGCAGCGCCTCAGCCAGCCGGTTTTCAACCGGCAGCCGCGGCTGCGGATGTAGTGCTGCAATACCAGCAGTTAATGGCGCAGTTCTTGCAGGTGCAGCAAAGCATCATGATGGCCTATCTGGGCGCGTCGCCGGCGCCGGTGACGCAGCCCCAGCCTGCGCCCGCGCAGGCCTGGTCGCCGCCAGCTATGGCTCAGCCCATGATACCGCCGGCAGCGCCGTCTATAGCCCAGGCAGCGCCGCCTATGGTTCAGCCCATGCCGCCTATGGCGCAGCCTATGCCGCCTATGATGCCGCCGGCAGCGCCTCTGACCCAACCACAACTGCCGGCAGCCAGTTTGCCGGCAGCCGCGCCAACGCCAGCCGCGCCCCCAGTTCAGGCAGCGGGCATGAGCAAAGCCACCATTACGGCTAACCTGCAGGCGTTAGTCAGCGACCGCACGGGCTATCCGCCAGAACTGCTGAACTTACAGGCGGATCTGGAAGCCGACCTGGGCATTGACTCCATTAAGCGCGTGGAAATCCTGGGCGCTTTTAGAGAGCAGTACCCAGAATTGAGTCCAGCTTTCGCTGGCGACCGCATGGAGCAACTGCAGGCGCAGCGCACTTTGCAAGCCATGATTGAACTGTTAAGCCAGGGAATGCCCGCCGCCGTCGCCGCGGCGGCAACGCCCGCAGTTTCTCCGGCCCGACCCTCGACGGCGCTGGATGCCGGCGTGATCAGGCAAAATCTGGTAAATCTAGTGAGCGAACGCACAGGCTATCCGCCGGAACTGCTCAATCTGCAAGCCGATCTGGAAGCAGACCTGGGGATTGACTCCATCAAGCGCGTGGAGATATTGGGCGCGTTCCGCGAGGGGCATGCCGAAATGGAAGCAGCCTTCGCCGGTGACCGCATGGAGCAACTGCAGGCGCAGCGCACCTTGCAGGGCATGATTGACCTGATGGCTGCCGCCCTGACCCCCACGGCGGCGGCGCTTCCCGCCAAAGCGGTGCCTGCCAAAATGGCGCCTCCGCCGGCAGCAGTTGCCGCTGCGCCCGCAGCGGGCCCAGCAGTCGCCCCGGCGACTTTGGACGCCGTCGCCCTCACCCACAACCTGGTAGCGTTGGTTAGCGACCGCACCGGTTATCCCCCTGAACTGCTCAATCTGGACGCCGACCTGGAAGCGGATCTGGGCATTGACTCCATCAAACGGGTGGAAATTCTGGGCGCATTTC
>JAGVTM010000595.1 GCA_019136785.1 Chloroflexota bacterium
GTAGACAGCCAGTGCGCGATATACAAAATCGTTACCAGCTTGGCGACTTCCGAGGGCTGGTAAGAGCCGCCTGCCAGCCCGCGCCGCGCCCCAAAAATCGTCTCTCCCAAGAACAGCGTCACCAGCAGCATAAGCAGCGTCCCGACCAGCATAACCACGCTAAATTTACGCAGCAAATGATAATCGAACTGCATGATCGCCAGGGCTGCCGCCAGCCCAATGACCAATGCCAGCAGTTGCCGCCGGAAATAATACGTGGCGTCTCCATCCTGAAACCGCACGCCGTAATCAAACGTGGTGCTGTAGATCATCAACATGCCAATGACCAGCAGACCTGCCACCGCCAGCGCCAGCCAGTAATCAAACTTCAGTCGCAAATGCGACCCGACCCGATTACTCTTTTTGCCTACAAAATTGATCGCCGCCATACCGTCTGCACTCTCTTTGAACCTGTCATTCTGACCCTGAGCCTGCCGAAGGGAAAGAATCCCCTCTGTCGCCTCTTATATCTCTTTGCGCCCGCCGCTGCCAGGCGGCGTCCGCGTCTTCGCGGTGAAATCCCAGAGATACACCTTACAATCCATGAACCAACCGCCGGAACTGCTCACCGCGATCCGCAAAATCCACAAAAGCGTCATAACTCGTGCCGCCGGGCGCCAACAGCACCACGTCCCCCGGCTGCGCCAGCTTTGCCGCCGCCTGCACCGCCTCCGCCAGCGTCTCACACTGCGCCACTGCCGGCGCCGTCTGCCCATTCACTGCCGCGGCCGCCAGCCGTTCTGCCAGCGCCGGCGCCAGCGCGCCAAACAGCACCACGGCCTTCGCCCGCCGCCGCACCTGTTGCGTCCACGCCTCCCACACCATTTCTTTGTCTCGCCCGCCCGCCAGCAAAATCAGCGGTTCGCTAAAGGCGTCCATGGCCGCTAATGCCCGCTCTGGCGCGGTGGCAATCGAATCATTGACGTACAAGACGCCATTCACCGCGCGCACGCTCTCCAGCCTGTGCGCCACGCCGCTGAAGTTGGCGATAACTTGCCGCATCGCCGCTGCCGGCACTCCCACCGCATCCGCCAGTATAATTGCCGCCAGCACGTTCCACACATTATGCTCGCCGCGCAGGCGGATGTCGCTGCGCCGGCAAACTACCGTTTCCCGTTGACCGTCGCGCAGCCACAACTGTCCATCGCGTACAAACGCCCCATCGTCTACCGTCTGCTGCCGGCTGAACAGCCGCAGCCGCCCGGCTGCCAGCGGCGCCAGCGCCATCGCTCCCGCATCATCTGCGCACAGCACTGCTACGCCGTCGCTGTCTTGGTAACGCAAGCTATTCGCCTTAGCCTGACTGTACGCTGCCATCGTCTGGTGTCTGTCCAGGTGGTTGGGCGTGATATTCAACACCGCCGCCACCGGCGGGCTGCACCGCCACCACTCCAACTGGAAGCTGGACAACTCTTGCACCACTATGTCTTCAGCCTGAATCTGTCCCACGTAACTGATCAGGGGCTGACCGATGTTGCCCCCGACCCAGGTGGGCGCGTCGCTGGTCTGGCAGATCAGGCCCGTCAGCGTCGTCGTGGTCGTTTTACCCGCGCTGCCCGTAATCCCAATGGTGCGCCGCGCCGGGTTCCGTTCCGCAAAAATCTGCGAATCATTTGTCACTTCAATGCCCCGCGCTGCCGCCGCTTGCACAATGGGCGCATCTGCCGGCACGCTGCCGCTCACCGCCAACACGTCCACCCCATCCAGCAGAGACAACGGGTGTTCCCCTAAAACGTATGCTATCGGGCAGTCAGCCAGCTCCGACAGGTTTGCATGCAATTGTTCCGCCAGGCGCAAGTCAGACACCGTTACCTTTGCCCCCACCGACACGGCAAAGCGCGCCAGAGCCATGCCCTGCCGCGCCAGACCGAGGATGAGGAGGTGTTTGCCAGTCAAAGTGTCCATAGTTCCTGTAGGGGCGTATAGCATACGCCCTAAATCAATGCCAGCGCCAGGCCGATCATGCCCGACAGCATACCGACCAGCCACCACCGTTGCACAATCTGCGTTTCGCTCCAACCAATCACCACGAAATGGTTGTGCAGCGGCGACATCTTAAAAGGGCGAATATCCCGCCCCAGGAAACGGCGGCTCAATACCGCCGAAGCCACCTGTAATATGGTTGAAATCGTAGTAGCCACTGGTACAAATGCCACCACGGGCAAAATGAGCCACTGGTTGGTCATCAAAGCCACTACCGCCAGCGCGCCGCCCAACGCCTGCGACGCCACATCCCCCATGAACATCTGCGCCGGGTGGGCGTTAAACCACAAAAAGGCGAAGCAAGAACCAACCACGATAAAACAATAAGTCACCAGGAATTGTTGATCCTGCATGAAGGCGATCACGCCGTAAATGGCAAAAGCCGTTGCCGCAATAATGCCGGCAAGCCCATCCAATCCATCCGTCAAATTCACGGCATTAGCCGTGCTGGTGATAACGAAAGTTGCCAATGGGATATACCACAGCCCAATGTCCAGCAAGACGGGCACGGTGGGCACAGCCACAAAACCCCGCTGACCATTCAGCAGATACAGCAAAATGGCGGCGGCGGCGGCAATAGCTGCCTGATACCAGATTTTGTAGCGGGCCAACATGCCCACGCCGGGCCGCTGCCGTAGCCCCTGGTAATCGTCAATGCCGCCCAAAATAGAATACGCCACCATCACGCCCAACGGAATCACCACGCTTTCCGCAATCTCCTGCAATTTGACCAACTGCACGATGTTTACCACCACGCTGATGATCACCGTCCAGCCCACAATCAGGATGCCGCCCATCGCCGGCGTGCCCATCTTCTTCAGGTGCGTCTGTGGGCCCTCAATCCGAATCTGTTTGCCCAGCCGCAGCCGCCGCATGGACTCGATCAGTGGACTGCCCCAAATCACAGCCAATAAGAAGGTGACGCCGCCAATGGTTAACGCAAAAGCCATAATACGCTCTATGACCTGCTTAACGCAGTCACTAACTGGTCCAGGCGCACGCCGCGCGAACCTTTGACCAGGGTTACATCGTCCGGTTCAATGATTTCTTCCAGTAGGGCGGCAGCCGCGGCGGCGTCTGGAACCATATGCAGCCGCGCTGCGGACATGCCCTGCGCCAGCGCTTCTTCGCCCATCAGGCGACCCAGGGCCCCTACGGTGATCAAAATGTCCGCCACATCCATGGCCCGCCGCCCTACCAGGCGGTGCGCCTGTTCAGTGGCGGCGCCCAATTCCAACATATCGCCCATCACCGCAATCCGCCGCCCATCCAGGTCAGCCAGCAAGTTGAGGGCGGCGATGGCTGATTCCGGGCTGGAGTTATACGTATCGTCAATCAGCAGCGAGCCGCCCGGCCCGTCCACCACCACCAACCGCAGTTGAGCGCGCCGGTCTTGCAGCCCGGCCACAATCTCGTCCCAACGCAAGCCGCACGCCACCCCCACTGCCGCCGCCCGCAGCGCCGTATGCACACTGTGCCGGCCCAACAGCGGGATATGCAGGTGTAGCCGCGCATCTTCATGGTGCAGCCGGAAACGAATGCCGTCCAGTCCCATCGAAACAATCTTGTCTGCCCAAAAGTCAGCCTGTACTGGCGTGTCGTTGCCCACGCCATAAGTCAACACCCGCGCCGCTGTATGCGCCGCCATGCCCATCACCAGTGGATCATCCCGATTCAGGATAGCCACCCCGCTGGCTGGCAGCGCCTCTACCAGTTCCTGCTTGGCCGCCACAATCGCTTCCAGGCTGCCCAGACGTTGCAAATGCGCCGGCCCCACGTTAGTCACCACGCCAATCTGCGGCGCTGCCAGGCGGCATAATTCGGCAATCTCCCCTTGAGCGTACATGCCCATCTCTAAGACAGCGCACTCATGTTCTGGCTGCAATTGCAGCAGCGTTAAGGGCAGGCCAATCTCGTTGTTATAGTTTCCTTCAGATTTTAAGGTGCGATACCGCTGTGACAGCACTGTTGCTGCCAGTTCTTTGGTAGACGATTTGCCCACGCTGCCCGTAATGCCAATGACCGTAAGCGTATGCCGCTGCCGCCAATAAGCTGCCAACTGTTGCAAAGCGGTCAGTGTGTTCTCCACCAGCAGACAAATCGGCGCTGCCGGCATTTCCTCGCCCAACCATTGGCTCAGGTCAATCGTCTGGTAAAGACCCGCCATCGGTCGTTCAACCAACGCCGCCGCCGCCCCCCGCCGGAACGCATCCTCTACAAAATCATGCCCATCCACCTTCTCGCCCGCAAAAGCCACAAACAGGCTGTCCTTGCCTGCCTGCCGGCTGTCAATCACCACCGGCCCCAGCGGCAGTTCCTCCCCCGCCGGTTCATAACCCGTAAAAGCCGCCAAAACATGTCCCAGCGTCAACATAACCTTACCACAACGCCGCCACCTGAATCTGCCCGCGCCGCCGGCCCCTAATTACCGCCAGAGACCTGCCCGCGCCATCGCCGGCAAAGAGCTTACCTTCGCCACTGCCCACAAACCGCCTGCCTGCGCCGCCGGCAAAGGGCTTACCTTCGCC
>JAGVTM010000650.1 GCA_019136785.1 Chloroflexota bacterium
CCCCCTGGCCTATGCGTTCTTGTTTGAAAAGCACGGGGCCGGAGGAAGTGATCTTAATAGCCAGGGCAATAAAGGGCGCCAACAGCAAGAAAGCGACCAGGCCCACCAGACCGCCAATGAGGTCAAGGGTACGTTTAGCCAGATAGGCAAAGCCGCCAATGGTGCTGACCTGCCCCGTGACGCCCGGCTGGGGGCGGATGAGACCCCAGGCGTAGCCAAAGCCGAGGGCGGCAGCGCGCGCCGCCAGCATGAAGGGGGAAATGAGGGCAATGGCGCGGTCTTTGGGCCAGGCTTTGCCGGCAAACGGCAGTGTCGTCAACAAAAAGAGGGTAGCTGCCACAGCCAGAGGCAGCGTCGCCCATCGCGTCAGCAGCGTGGCTGCCAACAGGGAGAAGATGGCGGCAACCAGAACCATCTGCACTTTCATGACCTGGGGCGTATGGGAGTCGCGCACGCCTCTTTCGGGGAAGCGACGCACTACCTGCGCCTTCCAAAAGCCAATGATGAACTTCTTGCGGAAGTAGGCAGCCAGACTGTCCGCGTGACGGTGGTAAACGACCGCCTGGGGACAGAAGACCATTTGATAGGCGCGAGCCGCCAGACGAAAGGAAAGTTCCTGGTCTTCCAGGTAAGGGAAACCTTCATCGAAACAGTCGTTCGCCAGCAGCACGTCGCGGCGGTAAGCGGCGGAGTAGGTGTCAATGAAGTCAATGCGTTCCTGGCTGCGCAGCAGGTCGTATTTGTCTTCGTATTCGATTTGCACGAAACGGGCGGCTAATTCGCGCTGGCGGGTGGCGTAGACGCCTTTGGCCCCGGCAATGTCTGGGTCGGCAAAAGGGGCGGTGAGCTGCGCCAGCCAGTCGGGCGCGGGGGCGCAGTCGGCGTCGGTGAAGCAGATGAGGGGGCCCTGGGCGGCGCGGATGCCGGCATTGCGCGCCGCCGATGGCCTGCCGCGATCTTGTTGAATGACGCGCACCCCTGCCGCTGCCGCCAGGCTGGCTGTTTCATCGGTAGAACCATCGTCCACCACAATGATCTCCACTTGCGCCGCGTCCATTGTCTGCCGTTTCAAGCTTTCCAGGCAGTCGCCAATAGTGCGAGCCGCATTGTGGGCGGGAACAACAACAGAAATCATAGGCTTGGGCCAGGCAGCACTGGGGCAGTGGGCAGGTAAAAATCAGCCACGCGCAAAACCATCTCGTGCGGAGCGGGGATGTTGTCCAGATTGCAAAGCAAAACGACGGTCAGGTCACGCTGCCAGAAGTGGACGTAGCTGCTGGCAAACCCTTGAATGCCGCCGTTGTGCCCGGCGAATGGATGGGTCTTGTGTTCTAGCAGGAACCAGCCCAAACCATGCCTGTAACCAAACTCCTGCTCATTGCCCTGGCGGGAAGGATGAGGCATCAACATTTGGGCGTGCGTTTGTGGCGTAATGAGGGTGTGGCGGCGGACGGCAATGTCCCACTTCGCCAAATCGGCCACGGTGGAGAGGAGAATGCCGGCAGAAAACGTCCCCGCCGTGCTGTAATAGGGTTTGTTCACAGTTTGGTCGCCGCGCAAGCTGTAGCCGGCGGCGCGGCGGGGCACCACGGCGGCGTAATCGTTGGCGCGTGTGTCATTCATCCCCAGCGGCGCAAAAATGCGCTGCTGCAAGAAATCACCGTAAGACAGACCGCTGGCGCGCTCCAGGATCAAGCCCAACAGGTAGTAACCGGTATTGTCATAGGCGCTGCGTTCGCCTGGGGGGAATCGCAGCGGTAGATCGCGCACCAGGTCTAATATTTCTTCACGAGAGAGGTCATGGCGGGTGGTTTCCCAGTAGCGGGGCATGTCTGTGTACGATTTGATGCCGGACTGGTGCGTTAAGATATGCTGTAAGGTGATATCACGCCAGGCGGTGGGAACCTCTGGCAAATGCTGACCGATGCAGTCCGATAGGGATAGCTGACCAGACTGCACCAGCATCATGATGGCTGTAGCCGTGAACAGCTTGGTCACGGAAGCAATTTCGTAGACGGTATCCGCTGCCGCCGCGCTGCCCCATTCCAGATTAGCCCAGCCGTAGCCTGCCAGCAAGACAGGCTGCCCTTGCTGCACTACAGCCAGGGACAGCCCCGGAATGCGCAGACGGCTCATTTCTTGCCGGACGTAATCGTTGACCTGGTTTTCAGCGGCGTGGGTGGTACTCATAGGCGGTGGAACCGGCTCAGGTGAATAAGAAGTAGAAGAAGACGCCCATGATGTAGAAGAAGCCGGCGGTGGTGGAGGCAATGACTAACCGTTCAGAGCGTGGTTTGTCGGCGCGGCGCAGGAAGCGGTGCAAAATTGCCGGCAGGGCAATGACGGCGATGGGCAAAATGAACAACGGCAGCGTGCCATTTAACAGGAAGATCAAGGTGGTCAGGATCAGGGCAGCGGACAAGAGGCGCAGCAGCAGCGCCGCCCACCGCTGCCCGACAGCCGTGGCGAAGGTGTTTCCGGTTTGCAGATCCACCACGTAATCGCGCAGTTGCTGCTCCAACTGAGCTGTCAATGACGCCAGAAACGTGATAGATAGAATGACGTAATCCACCAGTAGCCAGGGCACATCCATCAGGTAAAGGGTAATTAAGTAGGGATAGGTTTCCACAAATAAGGCATGAACCAAGAGATCAATGCCGGGGCGGCTCTTGAAACGAAGCGGCGGGCTGGAATAAGCCCACATGATGAAAATACTGACGCCCAATACCAGGAAACCGCGCAAGCCAAACTGGGCAAAGATCAGCAGCAGAGCCACTGTGCCCAGACCAAATAAAACGGTAGCCTGGCGGCGAGAGATGGGATGGCGCACAAAGAAGTTCCTTTGATGTTTAGCCTGATCCTGGGCATCAAAGGGGGCGTCGTGGTAATCATTGACGGTAAAAGCCAGCCAGTAACCAGCGGCAATAGCCAACAAGAGTAAGATATGGCGCGCCGTAATCTGACCGTGAATCAGGACAGCCAGGGTGGCAATGACAAAGGATACTTGCCAGGCGTCTACGTGGTTGAGCAGAAGTCGGAGGAAGTTCGGTTTCTTCACAGTTCGTTGCATGTTCTGAATGCCCACCCCGGCAGCAAGAGACAATTTTGCCTGTCGCGCAGCCAGACGACACGGGTAGCAGGCTAATGGGAAATGCGTGATGGCGCTGCCTTCTTAACCAGTACATTGAGCCACCGGCGGCGGCTAAAGGCAGGTTTTGTAACTGCCAGCGGGCAAAGGTTACCTCAAAATGCGGCAATTTGCCATGCTGCCGCGGCGCTGTTTCCGCGTTTCGCAAAACGCTTGACAATCGGAACGGGCTACGCTACCATTCCAGTCTGCGTTTGGGCCTGTAGCTCAGCTGGGAGAGCGCTACAATCGCACTGTAGAGGTCAGGAGTTCGAATCTCCTCAGGTCCACTTAACAACAAAATACGCAAAGGCAAGGAACAGGAGTAGTAGGCGCGCTGCCGGCACAGAGAGCGACCCCACGGCTGAGAGGGTTGTCCATTAGCGCTGAACTCGCCTGGGAGCTGCGCTGGCGAACGGGAGGCGTGCGTTTGCGCCTTATTAGTCAGCGACGAAGAGCACACGTTACGTGTTTAAGAGGATGGTGGATGCAGGTTGGGCATGTCGTCCAGTTTGCGCCATGCCTGTTGCGCAAATCGGAAAACGTAATAGAATACGCTTCCGTTGCGCCTTACGATTTGTCCTTTGGGCCTGTAGCTCAGTTGGGAGAGCACCACAATGGCATTGTGGGGGTCAAGGGTTCGAGTCCCTTCAGGTCCACAAAAGATACCGCCATCAAACAGAGTGGTCCCGCGGAAAGCCCTTTCGTCTCTGAACGAATGGGCTTTTTTGTTTTGTCACGGAGACGTTCCGCTTCTCGGAACAAGTTGAACGTCTACAGCGGATGAGTTCCTGAATATGGAAGAGATCTGGATTGAGACGCCAAAAGGGATAATTTATGGGCACCAGGCGGGCGCGCCTGGGCAGCCGTTGGTGTTGGGCATTCACGGCTGGAGCCAGCGGAATGGCTGGCACACGTGGGAACCGCTGTTGGCGCCGCTGGCAGATGCCGGCATGTACGCCATCAGCGTAGACATGCCCGGCTGGGGTCAGAGCAAAGCGTGGAGCGCCGAACCACTGTACCCGGCAGCGGCTGTCAGTATAGTCGTCGCCATCCTGGACAGCCTGGGCTGCGCCACAGCCAGCCTGATGGGCAAGAGTTGGGGCGGCGCGGTGGCGCTGGAAACGGCGCTGCAACAGCCGCAGCGGATCACGCACCTCATCCTTACGGCGCCTGCCTTTCGGGACCTGGCCCGATTGGCAGGCCTGACCCAGCCCGTGCTGCTGGCCTGGGCGGAGGATGATCCGGCTATTCCGTTTCACTACGCGGCGCAGCTTAAGGACGCCCTCCCCCACTGCCAGCTAGAGACCTACCCCACCGGCGGACACAGCGCCGCCCCCAACAATGCGGCAAATTTTGCCCCCAAAGCTATCCACTTCTTGCAGCGAGGAATTCATCATGACGCAGACAACGTATAAT
>JAGVTM010000515.1 GCA_019136785.1 Chloroflexota bacterium
GAAGTGGATTTTTTCACCGCAAAGACGCGAAGATCGCAAAGAAAAGGCGAAAAATATTGGCGGCGGGCAATTGAGGGCAGCGCTGCCCGCGGCAAAGAGCGCAAAGGGAATTTATGTTATCTCAGGCAACTTATCTGGAGCGTTTGGAACGGGTGCGGCAGCAGTTGGCGCCGTGGGGGGTGGAGGGTGTATTGATTACCAGCCCCCATAACCGGCGCTGGTTGAGCGGGTTTACGGGGTCGGCGGGGCAGCTTATTGTGACGGCGCAGGCGGCGCTGCTGGCGACGGATTCGCGTTATTGGGAGCAGGCGGGGCAGCAGGCGCCGGCTTTTACGGTGTGGCAGTTGGGGCATGATCGGGAGGGGGATTTTCGGGCAGCGGTCGCAGCAGCCGCCGGCAGCGGCGCGGCGCGGCTGGGGGTTGAGGCGCAGCACGTGACGCTGGCGGAATTTGATAATCTGGCGCGGGTGGAGGGGGTAGAATGGGTGCAATTGAAGGAAACGTTGGAACCGATGCGGGCGGTGAAGACGGAAGAAGAGATTAAGATGATGGCGCGGGCAGCGGCGATTACGGACGCGGCTATGAATCAGGTCAATCAATTGGCGCGGGTGGGCATGACGGAAAAGGAACTGGCGTGGCAGTTAGAGCGCACCATGCGCGAGGCGGGGGCGGATGGCATGGCTTTCACGGTGATTGTAGCCAGCGGGCCTAATGCGGCGCGACCGCACCACCGGCCCGGCGAACGGCAACTGCAAGCGGGCGACGCGATTGTGATTGATATGGGGGCGATGCTGGATGGCTACCACAGCGACCTGACGCGCACATTTTATCTGGGCGCGGAGCCAGACGAGCAGTTTTGGACGATTTATAACCTGACGCTGGCGGCGCAGACAGCGGCGCTGGCGGGCATTCGCGCCGGGCTGACGGGCAAAGAAGCGGACGCGCTGGCGCGGGACGTGATTACGGCGGCGGGGCACGGGGCGCACTTTGGGCATGGGTTGGGGCATGGCGTGGGGTTGGAAATCCATGAAGAGCCGCGGTTGTCGGTGCTGCGAGAAAAGGAGAAACTGGTCAGCGGCATGGTCACCAGCGTGGAGCCGGGCGTGTATATTCCCGGCTGGGGCGGGGTGCGCATTGAAGACCTGGCGCTGGTGACGGAAAATGGCGTGCATTGTTTGAGTCAGGCGGCTAAGAATCCCATTATCAGATGACATGTGGAGATAGTATATTTGTCACAAGTTGCTGAGAATTTTTCTCACCGCAAAGACGCAAAGGGCGCGAAGATTTTGGTTGTAATTCTCTGTGTTCCTTCGGGATTACTCAGGACAAGCCTTCGCCTCTTGGCGGGTCAACTAATCCGTGATCAGGACAAATCAGATGCTTTTTTTGTGTAATTTGAGAAATTCGTGGCGAAAATCTGGACCTACTTAGATTCCCAAAATGTGGCGTGAAAAATGACTACAATAGAACTCCCCCACCGGCTGATCACCCCCTTGCAGCAACTGGCAACCGCGCAAGGCTCATCTGTTGAAGAAGTCATCGCGGAGGCTCTGGATGATTACTTGCGCGAACAGCGGCATAAGCAGTTATTACAGGAAATGGAACGTTATCGGACGCGGCATGGGCAACTAAAAGATCAGTATGCAGGGCAGTTTATCGGTATGTATAATGGCGCTATCCTCGATCACGACGCGGATGGCGGCTTGCTCTATAGCCGCCTGCGCCAGGAACACGGCGAATTACCCATCCTCATCGTACAAGTCACGCCTATGCCGGATCAAGAGTTCTTACGCTTGCAACGATACGTCCTATCATGAGACCAAGTAACCGTCCATAAACAAGCTCCTCTTACCGCCAAGACGCCAGGGACGCCAAGATTCTCTGGTTTTTCTTTGTGTTCTTCGCGTCTTTGCGGTGAAATTCCAAGGAGGTTTAGTAGTTACAAATGACCACAACAGCGTCATTGGTAGGAGGTCAACCAGGATTTGGGTGATGAAAAAGGCGTCCTGATAGGCGATGGCAGCTGTTTTCCCAAACAGGGTGAAGAAAGCGTAGCTGTCAAGCGCCTAACTCTTGAACGCCGCCTTCAGTTGCGCTGTTGCGGTCAGCCAACGCCTTTGCCATTCACCAAAACGCAAGCCGTCCGAGGCATCGCGCCAGCGTCAACTGGAAGGGTTGTTAGGTCTCTTTGCCCTTCTGAGCAACAATTTCCAATGCCTTTGCCCAACGCGACTACCAAAGACCTATCCGATTTAGGCACTGGTGGTTGCTCATGATGTTAATGAAAAGACGGCCGTATGCTTGCCAAATTATTGTCCAATTCCAATAACTTATACTGTAACGGTCAGCTTAACGCCCAAACCATGCAGGACTTTGAGAATTGTGTCATAGCGAGGTTTTGCTCCAGGAGCAAGAGCTTTGTATAAGCTCTCGCGGCCCAGTCCCGTGCTTTGGGCGATAGCGCTCATGCCTCGCGCTTTGGCAACATCAGCAATAGCGGCTAGAAAAACATCTGGGTTTTCGTCCTCAAGCGCAGCGGTTAGATATTCCGCTATCATTTCCTCGCTGTCTAGATAGTCAGCGGCGTCAAACTTTGCAAACGTACTCATACCAGTTATTCCTCCACTGTCTTGGCTAACGCTTTTGCCTTTTGGATGTCACGACTCTGAGATGATTTGTCTCCCCCAACAAGTAGGAAAATCAACAGTCTGCCCTTTTGCGTGAAATACAGCCTATAGCCAGGGCCAAAATGAATCCGCATTTCACTAATACCTTCGCCAACCGACTTTACATCGCCCAAGTTGCCTAATTCGGCCGACCTGATCCGGGCAACAATACGTGCTTTGCCTTTCACATCTTTCAACTGAGCAAGCCATTTGTCAAACTCATCAGAGCGGAGAACAGTGTACGTAACCGGTATTGTATCCAAACGGATACGGATTAACAAGACGAGAATCTACTCTGTAAATCAAATTGCTGCGTGGAGATGATATGTTTGCGCTGCTCCTAACGTGGGCGTCAGCCGCTCGCGTGAAGCGTAGCGGAACGGAGCGGAACGCGAGTCGGCTGGACGCGGGTGTTAGCCGCCGCGAGCGCAGCGAAGCGGTCGGCTGCACGCACAGTTGGGCGGCGTTACCCAAGAGCTGCTTCGATCACATTGAAAGTGCCCGCGTCGGCGTCGAGCATGACTTGTACCCCCAAGGGCAGTGTCGCCAGATGGTCGCCATGCCCAAAAGGAAACCCAGACAGCACTGGCACACCTAAATGTCCCAACCGGTCTGCCAACACTTCTTCCAACACCTTGGTGTGCGGCCACGGGGAGCCACCGCCCTCATTCCATTCGCAACCCACCAGTTCCCCAATCACCACGCCGCGCACACGCTGGAGTTTGCCCGCCTGCGTCAGTTGTAGCAGCGCGCGCTCAATGCCTTGCGGACTGGAACCAACTTCTTCAAAGGCAAAAATGGCCTCGTCCAGATTGAACTCCCAGGGCGTGCCCAAGGTATGCAGCAGGTCGGATAGGCAGCCCCCCACCAGCCGCCCGGTCGCTTTGCCGGGTGCCAAGACCCGGACGAAGGAATCCTGCGGATAACACGGAAACGCTCCGAGCGTAGATCCGGTCAAGCTAGCCAACAATCGGCTGGCGGTCAACTCGGATAGAGCCGGATTACCCATGCTGGTTAATGACGGGCCGTAAAAGGTTACCAAGCTGGTGAAGAGCCCGATAGCGCAATGGAGCGCGGTGATATCGGAGAAGCCGATAAAAGGTTTGGGATTGTTTTGGATGACCTGAAAGTCTACGAGTGGAATAACTTCTGCTGAACCGAACCCCCCACGGAGACATTGAACGGCGTCAATAGTCGCATCGGCGAACAAGACCATCAGGTCGTCCGCGCGATGTTGGGGACTTCCGGCAAAATAGTTGGTGCGCTCGAGGGCATGTTCGGCCAACTTCACCTGATAGCCATGCGCTTCCCACCACGCGATGCCTTTCAACACATCCGAATACTGGGCATAGGGGCTGGCAGGGGAAGCGATCCCGATGGTGCCGCCTGGGGGCACGGCTTTGCCTGTCAATTTATTCATCCTGCTCCTTCAGATGATGTTCAGACGCCGCCCAACGCCGCGCTCACCTTGCCCCGTCCCGATAGGGCGGGGTCGGGTGCAGGCGTAGTTCGGCGGCGGTAGCCGCCCGCCTGCGCCTGAGGGAGCGCGGCGTTCGGTCGGCGGCGTCAGCGTCCGACCGAACGCCTGCTTCACCTGTGCTGGCGCGGTTGACCAATACCTTTGTCAACTACCAAAATGCAAGCCTTCCGAGGCATCGCGCCAGCGTCAGGTGCAAGCCATGTCAGGCTAAACGCCTTTTTGACTTAACTTGCCAAGAGCCTAAAACGAAGCTACTTAAAAACACTGCCTCCCATTGGCGTTAGTCACAAACAGCTTGCTACACTGAACTCAAAGCCCTCAAAACCGCTTCAGGTTCTTTCGCCACAACATTCAACAACACTAAAGCAGGCCCTTGTGGTTTCCTG
>JAGVTM010000484.1 GCA_019136785.1 Chloroflexota bacterium
ACCAACTGCACGCCTACACCGACTGGCCCGGCGGCATCTATGCCTCGCCCACCATGGCCGGCACGCGCCCTGGCGGCGCCATTGCCGCTGCCTGGGCCATCATGAATTACCTGGGGCAAGATGGCTACCTGCGCATCGCCCGCGAGGTGATGCAAACTGCCACCATCTTGCGCCAGGGGATCAATGCCATTCCGGGCATTCACGTCATGGGCAACCCGCCTATGAGCCTGATGGCCATTGGCGCGGATAAACTGGATATCTACCAGGTGGGGGATGAAATGACAGCGCGCGGCTGGCATCTGGACCGGCAGCAGTTCCCCCCCACGCTGCATTTAACCGTCAACCATTTGCACGCCGGACGGGAGGAGGCTTTTCTGACGGCCCTGGCGGCTGCCGCCGCCGCCGCCCGCAAACCGGGCCTGCAAAAGTGGAGCAACCGGCTGGCCCTGACTGCCGCCCGCACCGCCACAAAACTGCTGCCGGCAGCGCTGGTCACTCGTCTGACAGGCAAAGCATCCCATCTGGTGGGGGGCGGAGATGCCGGCATTCCCGCCCGCTCCGCTGCCATGTACGGCATGATGGGTTCCCTCCCCAACCGCGGCGACCTCAAAGAACTGGTACTAGACCTGGTCGAGCAGTTCACAAAAGTGCACGACTAAAAGGTTCTGGTTCTCCAGGAATTCGCAAACCCCACATACGGGGCATACCCTGCGAAATCCCAATGAGCCGCAAAATCTAATAGGAGATGGCACGTCATAAGCAGTTACAAGCTGTTCATGTTCGGCAGATAATAACGCTGCTGCCATAACTGCCGATATGCCCCTTCTTCTTGCTGCCAGCGAACGTCATCCCAGCCAAGTTCCGGCTGCACAATGGCGCGGATAGTCGCCAGATGATCCTGCCCACCGCGCGGCAGCAGCAGCCCCAAACGCACCCGCCGCAGCAGCAAATCCTCCAGATGCACCACCCCTTCCGCCCGCGCTGCCCATCGCAGCTCCGCCCATTGGCTGATGCTGTCGCCGATAAAGGTAAGCTCGTTCGCCGCCGCTGCCGCCAGCAGCCCCGGCAAATCTTGCCCATAACGCCCACCCAGGCGTACCCTCATGCCGGGCTGCAAAGCGTCAGCCAGAGAGCCAGGATCGGCAGGCTCCTCCAGCACGCGATCCCGCTCGCGGAAAACAGGCTGGCCCGGCAGCTCCCGCCGCACCCGGTTCAAGGCGTCATGCGCCATGACGCGGAAAGTAGTCAGTTTGCCGCCCGCTACCGTCAACAAACCCTCTTCCCGCCACAGCACGTGCTCGCGCGACTCTTTGGACGGGTCCGCTTTGCCCGTATTGATCACCGGACGAATGCCGGCAAACGTACTCACCACATCCGCCGGCCCCAATTCCAGTTCTGGAAAAGCATACCTCAACCCCGTCAGCAAATAATCCAACTCCCTCCCGCTCATCCCCGGATCATGCAGTTGCGCCGTCTCATGATCCACGTCCGTAGTTCCAAACAACGTCACCCCTTCCCACGGGATAGCCAGGACAGGGCGCTGGTCTGTGGGATGGGCATAGCTAATCGCCCGCGTCAGCGGAAAACGCTGCGCCGCAAAGACCAGATGGCTGCCCCGCAGTTGGCGCAGCCTTTCGCCGCCGCCAATTTGCTGCCGCAGTTCATCCGCCCAGGCGCCGGTAGCATTGATCACCACACCCGCCTGCGCTTCAACCGTGCGCCCCTGACTTTCTGGGGCCTGGTCGGACAGGCGCACGCCGCACACCTGCCCATTACGCTGGCGCAGCAAACCGGTAACAGGCGCGTAATTAAGCGCTGTGCCCCCTCCAGCCACGCCTTCCCGAATGATGCGCAGCGTCAGACGGGCGTCGTCCGTTTGCGCGTCAAAATAACGGTAGCCGCTGTTTAGATTAGCAGCCGTGAGATGCGGCGCCAGATGCAGAATGCCTTCGTTGTCATACCGTTTATGCCCCCACTTTAGCCCCAGTACGTCATAGATTGCCAGCGCCGCGCCAAACACCCAGGGCGGAATCTTATCCCCCTTGAAGCTGGCATACACAAAGCCCAACGGCTGTATCAATCCCCGCCCTTCTTCCAGCAGCCGTTCGCGCTCCCCCACCGATTCCATCGTGACCTTAAGCTGGGCATTCTTCAAGTAGCGCAGCCCCCCGTGCACCAGCTTGGAGGAACGGCTGGAAGTGCCGCAGCCAAAATCGCGCGCTTCCACCAGCAGCACCCGCAGCCCCACGCGGGCTGCTTCGCTAAAAATGCCCGCGCCCGTAATGCCGCCGCCAATGACGATCACGTCCCAGGGACGGTCAAGCTGTGCCCAAACCTTATCCCGCCAACCTTTCGTCCACATACTCATGCCTCACAACACACCCGACCATTACCCCTAAATCTCCTCAGCATCTGCCAGCAGTTTCCCCGGATTCATCATGCCATCCGGGTCAAACAGGCGGCGCGTATTTTCCAGCAGGGCCATGCCCAGTTCCCCTTTTTCCGCCGCCAGATAGCGCGCGTGATCCAGTCCCACGCCGTGTTGGTGGCTGATCGTTCCCTGCTGCGCCACAATCACTTCACTAGCTTGCCGCTTCATTTGATGCCAGCGGCGCAGCATCTCCGCCGCATCCGCATCGCGGCGGAACAAATAAGTGACATAAATACTGGCCCCGTCATTGTAAACGTGCGACAGGTGGGCAAAAACCAACACCTTTTCATGGGGCGCCACACTGGCGGATGCCTGCACAATCGCCTTTTTCAATTCGGCAGCCGTTGCCGGCACTCTCGCCCAGGGCACAGCCGTCTCCAACGTATCAATCGCGTAGCCATGATCCCACAACGTATTGCGCAAATACGGATTGCGAAAGCGACTGTGCTCCCAAATCTTGCCAATAGTCTGTCCCGTGACCAGACCGCCATGCCTGCGAATCAAACTATTCGCGCGCTGCAGCGCCGCCGCCGTCACCCGGCTGTCGCCGGTAACGCCATACAGCAGCAGGCAGCGAGCGTCGCCATAATTCAGCAAGTTCAAACCCCGATCGGCCCAACCGATCAACCTGTCCTTGCCCGAAAGAGTCAGCGTTATTTCCGTCTCTTGGGCGTCGCTCAGCCGCATCATGGACAGAGGAATTTTCGCCTGGGCCATGGCCCGCACCGCCGCTGCCCCCGCGCCCCACTCGCGGAAGAAAGCCGCGTGAAAGCTCTCCACTTCCGGCTGGCGACGGATGCGCACCGTAACATCCGTGATAATGCCCAGGCGGCCCTCCGAACCCATCACCGCGTGCCGCAAATCAGGCCCCGCCGCGCTGGCTGGCAGCGGATGCAGTTCCAGCGGCCCAATCGGCGTCTCCACGTGCCCACCGGCGAACAACTCTTCAATGCGCCCATAATAATAAGACTGCTGACCGCTGGAACGGGTGGCTACCCATCCCCCCAGGGAGGAATATTCGAAGGATTGCGGATAGTGCCCCAGAGTATACCCCCTCTCCCGCAGTTTCGCTTCCAGGTCAGGCCCAAGCACGCCGGCGCCAAACGTCACCAGCCGGCTTTCTTCATCCAGATGCAGCAGTTCGTTCAGATTAGCCAGATCAACCGTCAGAACGGGGATGTCGCTGGGCAGCGGGTTGATGTGACCGACAACGCTGGTACCGCCGCCATAGGGGATAAGATTGACGCGGTGCGTTTGCGCATAAGCCAGCAGCTCCTGCACGTCGGCGCGGCTGGTGGGGTAGGCCACGCCGTCGGGAAAGGCGTCAATGTAGCCAGAGCGGAGGGCCACCCAATCAGGCAGACTCTGCCCGCGCGCGTGCCGCAGGCGACCCGCCGGGTCTGTGGCAATGAGGGGGTGGGGAGGCAGGCGAGATGCCGGCACGCTGGCCACCACTTCGTTAAAAGCGGCATCTGGATAAGGCGTGCCCTGTCCCAGTTTTTCAGCCAGGTAAGCCGCCGCAAATGCCGGCAGCGCCATCACAAAACCCTCATCTCCCCAACCATTCCAGCGTTTCATCCTCTTACTCCTTTCGTAGGGCGGGTTGGCAACCCGCCCATGCTTCAAAAACAGTCTCACGCGGAGACGCCGACGCCGCTTGGCAGCGCGAGCACAGAGAAAAAATTCGTTAAATTCGTGTAATTCGTAGCTAAGATTTTCATCCATGATGGTGCGCCGCGGCCCATGTTGTCTCCTTCGAAAATAGCCGCACGCGGAGATATGTAGGACAAACTGTTAGTTTGTCCGCCCAAAGTAACAGTTTGCGCTACCCACTTTCATCCTTCCTACGACAGCGCGCGCAGGCTGAGGCGAATGCGATCCCCCTGCCAACCAAATCGCAGCGCATAATCGCCCGTTACCAGCGGCACGCGCAGGGTGTCCCAGTTTTGCAGCGCGACAGGCGGTCCGCTGCTGGTGCGTATCACATTTTCCAGGCCAGAGACTTCCTGGCACGTATCGGTCATGGCTGAAAGCACAGAAAAACCAATGAAGTCCGTGCCGTCGTGCAGCAAGAGAAACCTGACTACGCCAACTGCC
>JAGVTM010000404.1 GCA_019136785.1 Chloroflexota bacterium
GGCGCACAGCGCCCCTCGCCCTCTATTACCCCTTCTTTGACAACAGAGGCGGGATTACCCGATTATTTTGCAGCGCCCAAGAGTTGGCCGAAACCTATGCCACATCGGAGGGCTGAGTTTGCCGAATCCCCGTTGAAGTTCTGGCTGCGCTGGTGCTGCCTTCGACAAGCTCAGGCAACTCTAGGGCGTTTTGGCTTCCGCCCAGACTGTCTCAAACTCCTCTACAAAGTAACTGGCAAAAGCCGCGTCATGCACAAATATGACGTTTTCGTCATTCTGCCGGTTGGCGCTGTCGCTGAAGTTGAAAGACCCGAAAATGACCGTCTCTCTGTCCAGAATAATGACCTTATGGTGCATGATGTAGGAATTGCCATCCAGACGCACCTGTACGTGCGATAGACCCGCTTCTTGCATCACCGGATAGTAGCTAAACTCCGTTTCCGCGCCCACGGTCTCGAACACGCCGCGGATGGCAACGCCCGCTTCCGCCCGCGCCAGCATGGCTTCGCCAATCTCGTCGTTGGTGAAGGAGAAAGCCAGGAAGAGGATTTCGCTTTGCGCCTGGTTAATCGCTTCCGCCATGATCGGGGCCGCTTTCTTTTCCGAAGCGAAATAGTTTTCCAGCCGCACGCCTGCTTCCGTTAGCTGCTCGTGAGGCGTGTTGTCCGGAGAGGTGGGGCCAAAGCTGCGGTCAATAACCATCTCGTCCATCTCTGCGCGGTAGTTGGCTGCCAGCATCGGCGAGTCGAATTGCACGAAGTTGTTGTTGTTACAATACGCCCCATTCGTGGTCAGGTTCATGGAGCCCATCCAGATGTAACGTTCGTCAATGATCACGAATTTATTGTGCATCAGGGCGGTGCGCTTGTCTTCGACTACGCTGATGCCGTTGCGCCGCAGGCGGTTGATAGAGGAGAGTTCGGCGTTGTCCGTGTCGGTGACCACGCGCACAGGGATGCCTTGTTTTTCCAGGTCAATTAAGGCGTCCACGATGGCCGGGCTGTCCAGGTCAAAGGCGGCTACGTCCACGCCCGTTTGGGCGGCGCGGATGCCGGCAGCAACTTCTTCATCAATGCCGCCCGTACGTTCCTCTTCCGGGGGACAGGTGGGGTTGGTGAAGAGGATGTGGTACCAATCGGCGGGCTTAATAGTGACGGTGGTTGTGTTATCTGATGGCTGTGGCGTGACGACGACGCGCGTGACAGTAATGACGTCGGGCGCGTCGTTAGCCAGCAGCCCAAACGGGTCAACGCCAAAAATGATGGCTAGAAACAGCAGCAGGATGGCAACAATGCCGGCAGAGGCAGAACGCTTCTTCATAGTCAGTTTAATCCTTACTTTGGGGTACGCCAGGCAGGTTAAGTTGCTTCAGGGCGTGTCAGAACTTGCAGCAGTTGGTCGTAGCCGGCCTCTGGAGACCCTGGCGGTTCCGCTTGCCACACCGCCGCCAGCGCTGCCTCCGTTTGCTCATCCAGCCCATCCGGCGCGATTGCCGCCAACCCCTGCCGCAGCGCCTCTGCCCACGGCGGGCCTTCATACGCCTCAGCCTGTTCCGGCGCGCGCAGCGCCGCCATGTACTGGTTAATCAGGCGCATGATGCCGCCAATCTGCTCCACGCGCTGTTCCAGCACGGTATAGGCATCGTCATCTGGCAGGCTGGCGGTGCGCTGCGCCGCTGCCGTCAGCGTGGCCAGCGCCCAGCGAATCAACGGTTCCGCTTCCGCGTCCTGCAAATGCCGCCGCAAGCTGCTGTTTTCCAGGATCATGCCGGCAGCATACTTCTCACGTTTACGCACTCGCCGTTCGGGGATAGAGGAGGATGAGACCATGCCGCATTATACCCCCATCCCCCCGATCCTGAAAAATCAGAGCAATTATTCACCGCAAAGACGCAGGTAGCGCTGCACTTAATCGTGGTGGGTGTCCGCCCCGTCGCAGGCGGGGCGGACACCCATTTTTATGGGCGATTCTGGGCGCAGACGCGCCCAAAATTGCCCGGCGACGATACCTGTTTGCCCGTTTTATGGAACCGATATGCGGTTAAAGAGATCGCCACAATTTACTGGGGTGATACCTTGCGTCCTTTGCCGTTAAATTCCAGAGGGCTTGTATCGTTACCACCCCAAAACGCGCCGCGCTTCACCTGTAGCGAAGGGCAAAAGGGTTGGTCTGACAACCGCCATAATGCTATACTGGAGCCTGGCGCATGGTAAATCTGCCAGGTTTTCGCGGCGACTTCGTAACCGACAAAAGACGCCGCTACCCAACAACGTAACCTGGGGGGACAGGTTATCCACGATGAAGATTTCGCCACGAATCTTCTGAACACTGATCACTCGCCGCTGGTCACTTTTTATGCAGGAGCAACCCTATGAGTATTATCGAAGTCAACAACCTGACCAAGTATTATGGAAAGGCGCGGGGGATTGTAGATGTTTCCTTCAAGGAGGAGGAAGGCGAGATCTTCGGCTTCATTGGGCCCAACGGCGCCGGCAAGTCCACTACCATCCGCCTGCTCCTGTCCCTGATCCATCCCAGCAGCGGCAGCGCCAAAGTTTTTGGCAAAGACGTGACGACCCACGGCCCGGAAATCCGCCGCGACATTGGTTACCTGCCTTCGGAAGTTTATTATTATGAGGGGATGAAGGTTATTGACCTGCTTAAATATTCTGCCAGCTTCTACGAGGGGGACAACACGCAGCGGATGCACGATCTGGCTGATTTGATGGAACTGGACCTGAACCGCCGCATCAATGATCTGTCGTACGGCAACAAGAAGAAGGTGGGCATTGTGCAAGGCTTGCTGCACAGCCCTCGCCTGCTCTTCCTGGATGAGCCGACTGCCGGCCTCGATCCCCTGATGCAGCGGAAATTCTTTGACCTGATCCGCGCTGAGAACGCTCGCGGCGTGACGGTTTTCTTTTCTTCGCACATTCTGGGCGAAGTGCAGCGTTTGTGCACTCGCGTGGGCATCATCCGCGAGGGCAGCATCGTGGAAATCTCCAATATCCGCACTTTGCAGCAGAACAACTACAAAAAAGTGCACGTGACAGCTGAAGGACTCACACCGGCCTTTTTTGATTTGCCGGGCGTCACCAACGTGCAGACGGAAGACGGCACGCTGCATTTCTTCTTCAAAGGGGATATCAATGCCGTCCTGCAGCGAATCAGCGGTATCCAGGTCGCCGATGTGACTATCGAAGAGCCGACGCTGGAAGAAATCTTCATGCACTACTATGAATAGGCTGCCATGATGAACGCCAACATTTACAGACACGAATTCCGTACTCGCTTACGCTCGGTGATCATCTGGTCATTCGCTGTATTGGGGCTTATCGTCATCTATTTCTCCTTTTTTTCAGCGTTTGCCGACCAGGCTGCCTTGATGAATCAAATGCTGCAAAGGTTCCCGCCAGAAATGCGCGCGGCCTTCGGTCTGGACAGGATGAACCTCTCGGATGTGCTGGGCTACTACAGTTTTATTTTCTTGTTTGTGCAGCTTTGCCTGGCAATCCAGGCTGGCAACTATGGCTTTGGCCTGGTCTCTATCGAAGAGAGCGAGTTGACGGCGGACTTTCTGCTGAGCAAACCAGTCAGCCGCACACAGGTGCTGACCAGCAAACTGCTGGCGGCGTTTACCTGCCTGACTATTACCAATTTGGTGGTGTGGGCGAGCAGTTTTGCCGCCATCTTGCTTTTTCGCGGCGGACGGGAATATGAGTCGCGCACGCTGTTGCTGATCCTGCTCAGCATTGCGATCTTCCAACTTTCTTTCTTAAGCGTGGGGCTGGTCATTTCGCTGCTGGTTAAGCGCGTGCGCAATGTGACGCCGTATGCGCTGGGCCTGGGCTTCGGCGCATATGTCTTGAGCGCTTTTAGCGGCGTGTTTGGCGAAGTCACCCTGGAATTGCTCACGCCCTTTAAGCATCTGGACCCGGCTTACATTGTCCAGAACGGCGCGTATGATGCGCCGTTGGTGCTGCTCAACGTGGCGATTACGCTGGTTTCGCTGGCGGCAAGTTACTGGCTGTATATCCGCCGCGACATTCCCGCCGTATCGTAGGGATGAAAATTTTCGCCACGAATTACACGAATTTAACGAATTTTTTCTCTGCGCTCTCCGCGTGAGACTATCTTCTGACCACTGGTCACTCGCCACTGACCACTCGCCGCTGGTCACTATTTTCCAACGAGGTGCATGGTGAACATCTTTGTGCGTGAACTAAGAGCCAACCTCAAATCGCTGCTAATCTGGAGCGTCATTGTGGCGCTTTTGATTCTGATTGCCGTGGGGAAATTTGCGGGCTTTGCCGGCAATCCCGACATGCTAAAAGTGCTGGACGCCATGCCCCCGGCGTTGATGGACGCCTTGAGCATGCGCGCCTTTAACCTGACCACGTTGACCGGGTTCTATGGCGTCATGTTCATCTATTTCAGCTTAATGGCGGCTATTGCCGCCGCTATGTGGGGCAGCGACATCATTTCCAAGGAAGAGCGCGACAAAACGGTCGAGTTTTC
>JAGVTM010000314.1 GCA_019136785.1 Chloroflexota bacterium
CCGCAGGGGCCCCGCTGCGACATCGGCGCCTTTGAAGCCGTCTACGAGACGATGGCCCTGGCGCACCAGTACTGGATGAATGACGGCAGCAGCGGCAGCGGCGTTTTCTCGCTGCTCACAGATGGTTCCTTTACGGATGATGTAGGCGGCACAGGCGCATGGAGCTTCCTGCCCACCCCGCCCCGCTTGCTGCTGCAATACGATGCCGGCTACGCCTGCGACGCCCTGCTGTTGGGCAGCGTGCTGCCCACCGACCAGGTGCGCGGCTTGCGTCTCTGCCGCGACGGTTCTGGCGCGCGCGGCGTGTGGCAGGCAGTGCCAGGCACGGGGCAGTAGGAATCTATTTGCCCAAGACCGTTTGCCCCGTGCCTGGCACTAGTTGGCCCAGAAGCGCTCCAGGGCGTTGACGGTTTCTGGTAATTTCTCGAAATGGGGCAAGCCGCGGCTGGGCACAAGCCGCGTCGTTTGCCAGTTGGGGTTGCGCTGCAGCAGTTCGGGCAGGCGATCAAAACGGGAGTAGGCGTCCTCGTCGTAAATCATCAACACGGGCTGCGTCAGGTTTTGATAGACCTGTGTGCAAACATCCGGGGTGAACAGACGCCCGCTGAGAAAGGTGAGCGGCGCGTGTTCCGCGCCGGGCTGGTGGGCAGTGGCGTAGGCATAGTCCACAAAGCCAGGCGTTACGTCGCCGACAAAACTCTGCTTCAGAAAAAAGTGGATGCTGCGGCGGGTGGCGATTAAGTCAAAGAGGGGCCTGGCCCATAGAGGGAAGGCAAACAGCCGGTGCAGCCGCTGACTGGCGCCGCGCATGCTCGCCTGCTGCGTGGCTCGCCCTGTATTCTGCTTGTTCAAGCCAGAAGGGGAAATGAAGGCAAGCGAATGGAACAGGTCTGGGCGGGAGAGAGCGGCGGCGGCGGCAAATTCGCAGCTTAGGGAAAGGGCAACGACGTCGGCAGGTTCGCCAATCGCCTTTTCCAGCATCTCGACAATGGCTGCTTGAAACAAGGCTGGCGTATATTCGCGGTCGGCGCGTTCTGAAAAGCCGTAACCGGGCAGATCCAGGGCGTAAACGGGGCGCAAACCCGTATAGTGGCGGAACAGGGGACTCATCTCGTAGGCGCTGGCGGCGGCGTTGACGCTGTGCAGCAGCAGCAAGGGGCGTCCGCTGGTTTGGCGATGGTGGTAGTAGTTGAGTCTGCCGGCATTTTCGCTCTCAAAGAAGCTCCAGTCAGCTTCGGCGATGGCGTTGGGCAGAAAGACGTTGTGGTCTATCAGGAGCTTGCTATACGCAATCCAGCCGCCGGCTAAGAGCAGCGGCAGGGTCAATAGTTTACCAGGGGCAACGTTTTGTTTTGGGGACATGGGAGAACCTCCAGTTAGAATTGTACCGCAAAGAATTTCACCCAGGGGGAAGGGGGGCGGGATTACTCGATTATTTTCTCAACGTCCAAGCACTTTTTGGGAAACTGACGGATTAAGCGCCGGCATCTTGCGCCAGGGGGAGCAGGAGATGCGGCTGTAGTTCAATGGTCATGGTTTCGCCGGGGGCGGGTAGCCGGCGCGCTGAATCAAACTCTAGCAGCAGGCGTTCCGCGCCCGCCTGGACGGCAGCCAGTTGAAAACGTCCGCGAAAGGAAACGTCCAACAGCTTCACCTCTAGAACGTTCACGCCAGCCGCGCCTGCCTGCGCTGCTTCTGGTCTTATTAGCAGGGTGACAGGCGTTCCTGCTCTCTGGTCTATGCTGGCTACGCGAAGAGCGCCAATGGCGGTACGCACCGCTGGCGGCGCGTGGGAGATAACCTGCGCAGCCAGCAGATTGTGCATGCCGAAGAAACGGGCCACAAAGGCTGTGCGCGGCGCATGGTAGAGGCTTTGCGGCGTTCCTTGCTGTTCCACCCGCCCGGCATTCAGCAGCGTGATTGTATCCGCCAGGGCGAACGCTTCTGCTTGATCGTGGGTGACGTAGATGGCGGTGATGCCGGCATCGTACCCCATCGCCTGCCCGGCCTGGCGCAATATGGGGCGCAGTTCACCCACCAGCCGCTCGCGCAGCGCCCGATCCAGCGCCCCCAGCGGTTCGTCTAGCAGCAGCAGGCGCGGCGCAGGCGCCAATGACCGCGCCAGGGCCACCCGCTGCTGCTCACCGCCAGACAGTTCATGCACGGCGCGCCCGCCAAAACCCGCCAGCCCCACCCATTCCAGCGCCGCCTCTACTCGCGCCCGCACGCGCGCCGCCTGCCAGCCCGCCATCCGTAAGCCAAAAGCGACGTTGTCCGCCACATTCTTGTGGGGAAACAGGGCATAATCCTGGAAAACAAAGCCAAAACCGCGCCGGAAAGGGGGCACGCCAGCCAGGTTGCTGCCGTCTAACAACACCTGCCCGGCGTCCGCCTGCTCCAGACCGGCCACAATACGCAGCAGCGTGGTTTTGCCGCAGCCGCTTGGGCCCAATAGAACGGTGATTGTGCCGGCAGCCACGGCAAAGGACACATCATCCAACACCACCTGCCCATCGAAAGATTTGGTAATGCGTTCAATCGTCAACATACAAACAAACAGCGGCTAAAATTCGCCCACGTCGGCATAGCGAAAACGTTCAATGGCTACAAAACCAGCGGCGCAAACCAGCATTAAGAGGGTACTCATGGCCAACGCCTGACCAAAGTTCAGCGCCCCTGGTTGGCTGAGATACCGCTCAATGGCGATGGGCAGCGTTAGATAACCACTGTTTGGGCGGGCAATGAAGCTGGTGGCGCCAAACTCGCCCATACTGATCGTAAAAGCAAACACAACGCCGACTAACAGCGCCCGCCCTACCAGCGGCAGATCAATCTCGCGCCACACGCGCGCGGGCGACGCCCCCATGATGGCGGCAGCTTCACGTAGACTGGGGCGAATGCCTTGCAATGCCGGCAGCAACGAACGCACCACAAATGGGAAGGCAACCAGTACGTGCGCCGCCAAAACCAACAGCGGCGAGGTACGCAGCGCCCGGTAGGATACCACATAACTGAATCCCAGGGTGACGGCGGAAGCGCCCAGGGGCAGCATGAAGACAGGCTCCAACCAACCGCGCCAGCGCGAGGGGCGGGCTAAGAGGGTGGCGCTGAGCAGCCCCACGCTGCCGGCGACGATTACCGTCAGCAGGGCATAGCCCAACGAGTTGCGCACAGCCAGCAGCGGCGAAATAAAGGTGATGCTGCCGCGGCGGGATACAGGCAACGCCTGATAGTAAGCCAGCGTTAACTGTCCAGCCGGGTCGGTCAGCGAGCGCCAGACGAGGGTTAGCAATGGCGTCAATAAAAAAGCCAGCAGCCCGAAGACCAGCGCGCCCACGACAAGTCGCTGCGCGACCGTCTGCGGCGGGCGGGCTGTGGCTTGCTGCGGTCGGAAATCGAGGGCCACGGCTGCCTGCCTTTGCCAGCGCCCATACGCGGCCATCAACCCAAATGTAAACAAGATTTGCAGCAAGGATAACAGCGCGGCTACATCGGGCTGCAAATAAGTCACGTATTGGCGGTAAATTTCCGTTTCGATGGTGCTGTAGCGCGGGCCGCCCAGAATCAGAATCACGCCAAAACTGGTGAAGGTGAATAAATAAATCAGCAGGGAAGCGCTGATCAACGGCGGACGCAGTAGGGGCAGCGTCACTTCCCAGAAGGTGCGCCGCGGTGACGCCCCCAACGTCTGCGCCGCCTCTGCCAGGCGCGGGTTCAGGTTCGACCAGAAGCCTCCCAGCAAGCGCACTACGACAGCCACATTGTAGAAGATATGCGCCAGCAAGATAATGGCTAATGTCTGTTCCAGGCGCAGCGGCGGCTGTTCCAGCGCAAGCAGGGCCATCAGCGCGCGGTTGAGGGGGCCATTGGCCCCCAGCAAAGCGCGAAAAGCGGCGGCGACCACTACGGTGGGCATAACAAAGGGGATGGTGGCGGCAGCGCGCAGCCAGCTTTTGCCGCGAAACGCATAACGAGCGAACAGGTAAGCGGCAGGTAAGCCTACCAGCAGGGTCAACAGCGTGGATAAGCCAGCCTGCCAGATAGTAAACCAGATGGTGCGCCAGAAGTGGGCGCGAGACAGCACTGTTTGCACAGCCGCCGCCGTCAGGCTAAGGCGAAAAATGTTGATCAGGGGATAGAAGAAGAAAACGCCCAGGAACAGCAGCGGCAGGCTGTACAACATCAGCCTGGGCCAGACTTTATCTGCGACTTTCGGCGTCATCAGCGTCCCATTCTTGTGGTTCAGGTTGCTAAAATGGAAAGAATACGGGCAAGAAAATGAGCATCAACACCCAGATGAGCAGTGTCAACGGCACGCCCACTTTGGTGTAATCAAAGAAACGATAGCCGCCGGGCCCATAAACTAACACGTTCGCCTGATGCCCCACTGGGGTGACAAAAGCGCTGGAAGCAGCCATGCCCACGCCCAAAACAAAAGCATAGGGGCTGAGTCCCAGCCTTTGGGCAGCGGTAATGGCAATGGGCGCCACCAGAACGGCGGCGGCAGCGTTAGAC
>JAGVTM010000638.1 GCA_019136785.1 Chloroflexota bacterium
CTATGGGCACTGGTCGTGGGGCCAGGGCGCTTTGGATGGGTGGGCAATGCACGGAGGAAACAGAGGGTGGTCTGTTTCCAATTGCCGGCAACAGGGGATTACTTCCCAGATTGTAACCAGTGTGCCTGAAAACGACAAAGTGTTGTTGGTGGGGATGCCGCCAGGGATGGCGGCGCTCCGTAAGGGAATAGGGAGTTATCAGGATGGATGAGCAGCGACGAAGGCGTTAATCAGAGTGCGGGCAATGCTGATGGGCGGGGGAACCAGGGGGAGGTTGGCGGCGGTGTACCAGCCGGCGTCGGCGATTTCTGATTCCTCCAGGGTGATTTCGCCGCCGGCGTAGGTCGCGGTAAAAGCCAGCATCAGGGAATCGGGAAAGGGCCAGGGTTGGCTGCCAAAATAGCGTATGTTATCTACTTCGATGCCTACTTCTTCTTTGACCTCTCGTTGGACTGTTTCTTCCAACGTTTCGCCCGGCTCCACGAAGCCGGCCAGGACGCTGTAAAAACCAGGCGGGTGGCGGTGCGCTCGCGCCAGCAGCAACGTATCGTCTCTGGTGACGGCTACGATAATGGCGGGCGAAATGCGAGGATAGGTGGTCAGGTCGCAAGCGGCACAGATTTTTGCCCGCTCGGTGGGTTTGGTATGGGTGGGCGCGCCGCAGCGTCCGCAAAACTGGGTGTTCCGCTCCCAGGCAGCTAACTGCACGGCGCGCACGGCGACGCGGAACAGGTCGGGGGCCATGTGGTCGAACAGGCGGCGCAGCCCCAGGAAGCGCCAGCCTGCCGGCAGCGGCGCATCGGGCGGCGCATCGGCGCAGAGGCAGTGGTCGTTCCCCAGGCGTCCCAGGTATTGCACTCGCTGCGGCGTCCAACCCATCGTGTCCTGGTTGGCGAATGCCGGCACGGTGAATAGGGTGCCGCCAGTCTGCACGAGCAACTGCATGTCATTAAATATGAACCACAAGGCGGGTTCGGCGGGTTCGGGCAGGGCAGCAATACTAGAAACAAAAGGCTGGTTCATAAGTCTTAACGTGGGCATCACCCGCCGAATCACAAAGGAAGACCTTGACCGCCCAAAACATCGTACTCTCGGCAAAAGCAAAGATGGTTTCATCTTTTGCCGTGGCTAATCCTACATTCCGAACATGGATTGCATCGTGCCCGGCTTCCTGGAGGCCAATTGCTACTTGTGGCGAAAGGGCATTGTCAATAAGGAATCTCATACCGGATGTAGCAAAGGCAATTCACGCTCACGGACAGCCGCAGCCGCATACCGCAGCGCCTCATAGACGTCGGCTTCTTCCAGGTCCGGGTATGCTTCCAGGACTTTCGGGATGGACATTCCCTCGGCAACCATATCAACCACGGTAGCGACGGGAATACGTAAACCCCGAAGGCAGGGGATACCCCCCATCTGGTCAGGATCAATTGTGATTCGCTTAAAGGTCATCCTTGTCTCCTCACTTTCTCAAAATGCTTACCGGACATGATTAAGTGTAGCACAGGAAAAGATGTCTGCCAGAACTTGCTTGTAAGCCCGCGCATGAATCCTGCTGCAAAAGTGGCAACCTGCGTTATGGATAAGGGCTGGGGGAAGGCGGCGCCGGGTAGCCGCCAGGGGTAAAGGTGGGCGCGGGCGTCCCTGGCGTGGCGGTCACAAATGGGTTGGGGGTGCTGGTGATGGGCGTTGGGCTGGGGGTGATGGAGGGCGTCAGGGTAGGCGTAGGCGTGCCAGAAGGGCCTGCGGTTGGCGTGTGCAGGGACGTCGCCGCCTGCGTGATGGTGGGCGAAGGCGTGAAAGAGGGCGTCGGCGTGGCGGTGGCGCGGCGGTCGGGCGTGCCCAATGGCGCCGGCGTGGCTGTTGCCGGCAGGGTGGCGATGGGGGCCGGCAGGGTGATGGTAGCCGTCACAATTGCCGGCAGGGTGGGCGTGGGCAGGGTTTCGGGGGGGCCGAGAAAGCCGCCGCCCGGCTCACCGCCGGCTATCTGCCCGGCTCCACCCAGGGGATTAGGTTCGACCACCCACTGCGCTTCGAGGTACCAGCTATTGCCGGCAGGCGGTTCCTTGCCGCAGCCCAATGGGCCCGAATACAGCCGCCAGATGCCGTCAACGGTGATTTCGGCGTCGCGGGGAATCAGCGGCAGGATGCCTTCCAGACCGGCGACGTCCAGCCGCAGTTCGTCGGCTACCAGCGCCCAGGTGGTGTGGGGGCCGCGTTGGGGCAGGCAGGAGGGCAGCGGCAGGCGCGTAAAGACGCCGCGCACGCGGATCAGGGTGTCCTGGTATAGCTGGGGGGCCTGGTTGAGTTCGGCAAAGGAGATTTCCAGGGGGGCGGCGGCCATGACGGGCTGCGCTGCCGGCAGCGTGGGCAAGGGGCCGAACAGGCCCCGGCTCTGATTGGCGCGGGCGCAGGCGGGCAGCAGCAGCAACAGCAGCAGCCACAAGGGGGAAGGACGGAAAGTTAGCCCGATGCGCATAGGGGCGTATTTTACTGTGTTTTAGCGCATTGCCGTAGTCGGGCTATATCTGTTAAGGCGGCGTTCACAAAAGCATCGCTTTTTTGCCCACACCTTCCTTCCCCATTATACTTGTCGCAGTTCTTCTTCGAAAATGTCGGGCGATTTTCCAGAATCGCCCACCCGATTTTGGAAAATCGGGCTGCACCAGCTAAATCAAACGCCAAACAGACAAACGACTCGCTCTTCTCACTGGCTTCGTTCAACAGGATTCATACGGCGACTTGCAGGCCGGTTCTGGCAGACACCTTCTGACCGCGCCGCATGAATCCTTAATCCGTTGGGCGGTAGCGGTGATGACAACACAAAAGCTGAATCTGGAGTCAGGAGAAAGTTAGATGGAGATTGTTCTACAGACAGAAGCGCCGCCGCTACGTCGAGACAGTTCCGGCGCCTGGCGCGTCGGTAACTCCCGTGTCTTGTTGGAGTTGGTGATTCGTGCCTTTGAAGATGGCGCAACACCAGAGACTATTGCGCAACAGTATCCCACGATGACACTTGCTGATATTTATGGCGTCATCGCCTACTATCTGCGTCACCGCGATGAAATAGATGTCTATCTGGCAGAGCGTGAGCGACGGGCAGAAGAGGTGCGTGGGCGAATCGAGCGCCGGCAAGGGGATATGACAGAAGTACGCCGCCGGTTGCTGGCGCGCAAGAAAGCATTAGTATCTTGAGCTATGCTGCGTCTGCTGACAGATGAGAACTTCAACGGCTACATCGTGCGGGGGCTGCAACGTCGTCGCCCGGCCCTGGAATTGGTGCGTGTCCAGGACGTGGGGCTGGGAGAGGCGGACGACCCAGCGATTTTGGAATGGGCTGCTGTACATGACTACATTCTTTTGACGCATGATCGGGCCACTGTGCCCGATTTTGCTAATAAACGAGTGGTAGCCGAACAGCCAATGCCTGGTGTCTTTGTGGTGAATGACCGACTTGCCCTACGGCAGGCAATCGACGAGATCCTCTTTCTGGATGAATGCAGCGAGCAAGACGAATGGAATCAGTTGGTCGTCTACCTGCCGCTGTAAATGATTTGAAAACTACCGCCCAACATCCCCGGCGGCTGACGTTGGACATTAGGCGAGTGATTACCCTCCCTACCCATTTCAGTTGGGTGACGTTTGGCGTGATAAAGAATGAATCGTTTTGCCCAATGCACATACGCATTTTCCGTTTCATAAGAATAAGAGTTCGGTCGGACGCTGACGCCGCCGACCGAACGCCGCGCTCCCTCAGGCGCAGGTGGGTGGCTACCGCCGCCGAACTTCCCCGTCACCCGCCCCCGCCCTATCGGGACGAGGCAAGGTGAGCGCGGCGTTGGGGTGCGACACGAGGTCGCATGAGTAGCTGTTATGGCCTTAACAAATAAGGGACATAACCTGGTGTTCTGCCACCAGTACCCTACCGAAGCGTGCGTCGTTGGTAACGACGGGGTGCGAAGCCTTCGGGACAATGAAGCCTCATCTCGTAAGAGATGGTCGTGGAATCGTGAGAGGAAGCGGCGACCGCCAATACCGGGCGGGTCGGGAGCTAGGGTTGTGTGGCATGGTCAACATATGTGAATGGCTGATAAACGTCGTTACGAGCGACAAGCGCAAGGTATTGCGTATGAGGGAAACTTCATACAATGCTTGGACCAAAATGGTAAGTGGTCAGGAATGGGTGTTCCTAACTCACCCATCGCAGATGCTGCACCACCGGCGGAGAGGTCAGACCTAACCCACACTGGTACTCATGCGGAACGTGGTAAGCCCGATGTTCTCCCTGACGGGTAGGGCAGTCGCAAGACCAACCGAAGGAGCAGCGGGTAAAGGATGCTGGAGAAAGCGAAAGCCGTGCTGTAACGGTACGGATACGGGTTCGATATTTGCCCGGCGTGAAAACGAGCCGACTTCCAGCGGGTCTCTCATTACGAGAAAGTTTGGCAAACCGTCAAAGATAGGAAAGCAGATGGCAGGAATGAAGCGTCTTGCACAGTCACAGCCAACCGCCACCTATCCACCCGACGAAGGGTTGGCATCACATTGACTGGTACAAAGTGACTCGTCAGGTGCGACGGCTCCAAGCGCGTATCGTAAAGGCGACAAAAGCGGGCAAGTGGCGTATGGTAAAAGCCTTACAACGCTTGCTCACTCACTCGTTCAGCGGCAAAGCAATGGCCGTGAAACGAGTGACGGAAAACAAAGGCAAGAACACAGCGGGTGTGGACAGAGAAATCTGGAACACTCCTCAGAAGAAGATAGAGGCCGTACACGCGCTCAGGCAAAGAGGCTATAAGGCGCAACCCCTGAGACGGGTGTATATTCCCAAAAGCAATGGTAAGAAACGACCGCTTGGTATCCCAACGATGAAGGACAGAGCCATGCAAGCATTGTACCTCCTGGCTCTGGAACCCATCGCCGAAACCAACGCCGACCCCAATTCTTACGGGTTCCGGCAAGGACGGTCAACAGCGGACGCCATTGAGCGCAGTTTCGTTACCCTGTGTAGCCGGCATTCGGCGCAATGGGTATTGGAAGCTGACATCAAAGGTTGTTTCGACCATATCAGCCACGACTGGTTACTGGCGCACATTCCGATGGAAAAGGCCATCCTCCGGCAGTGGTTGAAAGCGGGATACATGGAAAAAGGGCTGCTCTATCCGACGGAAGAAGGGACGCCGCAAGGTGGCATTATCTCTCCGGTTTTGATGAACATGACGCTGGACGGTCTGGAAGCAATGCTGAAACAACGCTTTGCCGGGGCACATCCTCGCGCCAAAGTGCATCTCAACCGCTACGCGGACGATTTTATCATCACCGGTGTCTCTCCAGAACAACTGGCAACAGAAGTGAAACCGTTGGTCGTCGAATTTCTTCAGGCAAGGGGGCTAACCCTGTCGGAAGAAAAGACGCACATCACCCACATTACCACAGGTTTTGACTTTCTCGGACGGAACATCAGACGCTTTGGCAACAAGACCCTCATTCGACCCAGTCAGGCCAATGTGCAAGCCATCGGCACGAAAGTCAGGCAAATCATCAAACGTAATGCGACGCTGCCGCCGGGCAAGCTGGTGTTAATCATCAACCCTATGTTGCGAGGTTGGGCAGAGCATTACCGGCATGATGTGAGCAAAGCAGCTTTTGGCCAGGTGGATACCACTATCTTCAATGCTTTGTGGCAATGGGCCAAACGACGACACCCCACCCAACGCTGGCAATGGGTGAAGCAGAAATACTTCCCCCCTGCCAACGGACGTGCCTGGTCATTTCGCGGCGAGGTGGATGGCAAACGACACTATCTCTTTAAGGCTAGCCGTGTGCCCATCAAACGACACATTAAAATCAAAGCGGACGCCAACCCCTTTGACCCGGAATGGGAACTTTACTTTGAGCGGCGACTGTTCCACAAAGTCAAAGAAACCCTACAGGGGCAAGGGCGTAAATGGCAGCTTTGGCGCGAGCAAAAGGGGAAATGTCCAATCTGTCATCAAACCCTCGACCTGGATACCGACCTGGACGTACACCATCTCGTCTGGCGTTCAATGGGTGGCGCAGATACGTTGAGAAACTCGATTCTGCTACACGCCAATTGTCACCGGCAAGTTCATGCCCTAAACTTAACCGTGTTGAAACCGTGTCCTTCACCGGGCATTTGAGAGGCTTGAGCGGTGTGCCTTGAAAGGGGCACGCACCGTTCTTAGGGGGCGAGAGACCAGAAATGGTCTCTTGCTACCCGACCGGACAGTAAGTTTACCCAGAGCAAAGGAGCGACCTCTTGCCCAGTAGGCTGATTGACGGATATCGGTTCTTTTTTTATTCCAACGAACGTAAGGAACCGCCCCATATGCATGT
>JAGVTM010000452.1 GCA_019136785.1 Chloroflexota bacterium
GCCGTCCAGAGACGCTCAACTTCCATGCTGGACAGATCGCTTTCCCTGGCGGCGCCCAGGACGCAAACGAAAGCCTGCCGCAAACGGCGCTGCGGGAAACGTTCGAAGAGGTAGGGGTGCAGCCGCAGCAAATAGAGGTGTTGGGCGCATTGACGACGATTTATATTCCCGTCACAGATTATGAAGTACACCCTTTCGTGGGGTGGATGCCGGCACGTCCCACCTTCCACCCCAATACGCACGAAGTAGCCGAACTCATCGAAACGCCATTGACCCTGCTGCTGCAGCCAGCCACACGGGTGGTGGAGACGTGGCAGTTGCACGGCTTTGACGTGCGCGTTCCCTTCTTCCAGGTAGACGGTCACAAAGTGTGGGGGGCAACAGCCATTATCTTGAGCGAGTTTGTGGAACGGCTGCGCGCCGTCACCCCATCCCTGGATGCCGCTCCATAAGCAACAATCCCGGTCAACAACGAAAACGATCACGCACTCTCGTCCAATCTATGGTATAATGAGTATGTGTATTTCTTCACAATCAGCATGATGCCTGAATCGGGAGGCAAAAGATGAAATATCGAGTGCACCATTTCAATATTCGCATGACCGCGGACCAGAACAAACTGGAGCAGTTCCTCAACAGCCTGGAAGGCGAAGTTGTGGCCATCATCCCGAATATCACGCCGGTTCCTGCTACCTACGTGGACTTCCTGCTTATTGTGGAAAAGCTGGACACGATAGCCGAAACTTCGTGGGCCTTCCAGGAAAAAGCCGCTGTTTGAACAACTTGGCCCCCCGCTAACCTGGCTCATCTTTGCGCCGCAGTCGCCACACCAGGAACGCCAACACAGCCAGCAGCAGTAAGATCAGGCAGCCCACCACACCCAGACTGGCAGCCCGCAAACCAGACAATCCCTCACTTGTAACCGGCGACGTTGCCGCTGTTGCCGGCAGCGCAGCGGTGCTGGCTGCTTCTGCTGCGGGCTGACCGGCCATAGCCGTCAGGGTAACGTCCAGGTCGGACCGGTTACCCAACTGCGAGGGGATGGGCGTGGTAGCGGCAGCCAACCCGGCTACCACGGTAATCAGCCCATCGCCGCCAGTTGTGTCCGCCGGAAACACGACGCCACGCGGCTGTCCCAGAATGACGTTTGCCAGTTGCAGCGGCGTGGAAGCGCCTGCCTGCACACCCTGAAAGCGCACCACCAGCAAAGCGCCGCTGCCGCTCCTGATGTCTTGCGTGGAGCCATGCAAGGCGTTCGGCTGGCAACCAGTCTGCCTTCGGTTAACGAAGCAATACACGTATAGTATAGATAGCCGCTGTGTGGAAAATCAGGCGCGCGCGTCCGACTATTCGGATCAAGTCGGGAATGAGCGATCCGATTTTTCGGTCACGCCCCAGGGCACCGGCAGCAGCCCGACCATTGCTGGTCGGGCTGCTGTTTGCCGGAGAAAAGAGAACCGAGGTGAGGCAGGCAGGCAGCCAGTGTTACTTCTCCTGGCTGCCTGGCCTATGCTGGCTATTGAAGACGATTGCCTGCCCGATCCAACCCGCGTCGCTGCAGCGCGGCTGTGTACCAGGTTTCAATCTGGACTGCCGGCAGCAACGCCTGGCTGGATGCCAGGCCGGCAAACTGCGCCAGACCCTCTGGCGTGGCTGCGCCTGTGCCCACCACGGCGAAGTCGTAGCACAACATGCCCGCTTGCTGCGTCCAGAAGATGGTGAAGACGACGACGTTGCCGGCATTCGCCAATGGGAAGCTAAACGTGTTCTGGTAGTTGAGATTGGCGGGAAGCTGGGAGGCAAATAGAGATTGCCATTGGCCATTGACGTTAACGAAATTCCCCCAGAAAACGTTGGTCGGCCCGCTGTACAGGTCATATACCAGCACCAGGTTGGCGCCGTCATAGCTGGCAGCCAGATCCATGGTACAGACGTCGCCCGGCGCGCCCAACAGCCAGGGATCAAAGATGAGATTGTCGCTGACGCGATCCCCCAACCCGCCGGGATTCAAGTAGGGGTGGTAAGGGCCGCTGGCGTCTCCCCACCAACTGTGGCGCACGTCCAGCGTGTCCAGCAGCGTGGATTCGTTCAGCACGCCATAGTCGCTGTTGCCCACATAGCTGTTTTCAATCAAGAAAGGACGACCTGCCACAATGCGAATGCCGTTCTTGTTGTTGAGCAACTGCGTATTCATGATAGTCGGTTCGGCGCCATCGGAGATGTAGATGCCCGTCGCCAGGCTAAACGAGTCGCGTATGACAGAATTAGTCACCGTAGACGGGCGATTGACGGTGTTGGAACGGATGTGCAGCGCCTGGTCTATGTCGCCAGCGCTGTGCCCGGCGTAAGCCAGCGTCGCGTAATCCAGGTCCACCATGCCGTCGGTGTAAACGTAGATGCCTTCCCAATAGGTGTCCAGCCCACCCGTGAAAGTAATGGGCTGCGCCTGTGTGCCATCCGCCATGACGTCGCCGTGTACCCACAACCCGGTGGTGGTGTACTTGAACTGAACTTCAATGCCCGGCGCAACGGTCAACACCATGTCATGGGGTATGGTCAGGTCGCCTTCAAAGCGGAAGGGAACCGGCTGCGGCCCAACGGCCGCCAGGGTGCGGTCGCCGGTCAGGGTGGCGGCGCTCAGTTCGATGTGGTTCGAGCCATTGCCGCTGAGAACCAGGTTACTGATGAGGGGATCGCTGGAAACGCCCATATTCAACCAGATAGGCGCGCCAGTGGCGGCATAACTATCCCGAATTGTGCTGTTGGACACGACCGCTTGCTGTCCGGCGTAAATTGCCAGCGCTCGCGCATGGTTGCCGCTGGCATGACCAGCCTTTTCAATGGTGACGTAGTCCATCATCGCCGCCGCGTCAACGCCGATACGGACGCCGCCCCAATGGGCATCCAGGCCATTGGTGAAGGTAATGGGCTGTGTGGGCGAGCCATCGGCTATCAGGCTGCCGTCCACCAACAGGTCATAAGCCGTATGCCTGAACTGAACCGTGACGCCTGGCTGTACCATCAGGGTGCGACCGCTGGGCACGGTCACGTCGCCATCCCACATGTAAGGGATGGGGCTTGGCCCAATCAGAGCCAGGGTGCGATTAGAAGCTAATGCACCGCTGCCCAGTTCAATGACGTCGTTGCCATTGCCAGACAGAATCAGGTTGGCAAAGGCCGGGTCGCCGCCGGAGAGGTTGGCAATCCAGACGGGCGCGCCCGTGCCGGCAAACCCGTTGCGGATGGTCACGTTACTCACGGAAACGTTGTTGGAATCAATGCGCAGAGAACGATCAATGTCGCTGTTGCTGTGTCCGCCGTTTTCAATCGTGGCGTAATTGAGCGTGGCGCTGCCGCCGCCGTCAATGCGGATGCCGCCCCAATGGCTGTCTACGCCGTTGGTGAAGGTGATGGGCTGCGCGGCTGTGCCCAGCGCAAACAGGCTGCCAGTGACAAAAAGGTCGTGGGGCGTATTCTTGAACTGGACTTCGACGCCTGGGGAAATCGTCAGCGTGCGTCCAGAAGGAACGGTCACGTCGCCATCCCAAAGATAAGGGACAGGGTCGGCGCTGACGACCGTTAGCGTGCGGTTCGTATTCAACGATCCGCTGCCCAGCTCAATTTTGTTGGCGCCATTTCCGGTCAGGGTGAGATTGGCAAGCAGGGGGTCGCCATTGGACAGGTTGGCAATGTGGATGGGAGCCAGGGTGGCCGGGTTGCCGGCATACCCATTCTGCACCACCGTATTCGACACGCTCACCTGGTTGGAATTAATCCACAGCGAACGGGCGTGCGTGCCATCGGTGTGCCCACCTCGTTCCAGGGTGGCATAGTCCAGGGTCGCCTTGCCGCCAGCATTGACGTAGATGCCGCCCCAATAATTGGCCACGCCATTGGTGAACCGAATCGGCTGCGCAGGCGTTCCCACCGCCGCCAGTTCGCCATCTACCCATAGATCTGTGCCTGTCGCTTCCATCTCCACCGTCACGCCGGGTTCAATAGTGAGTTTGTACCCGGTGGGAATTGTGACGTCCCCTTCCAGGCGGTACGGAATGGCGGCAGGCGCAATCAGGGCTAACGTGCGATTGCCTGCCAGGGTAGCCGATTCCACGTCAATGCGGTCTATGCCGTTGCCCGTCAGTTCGAAGTTGTCAAAGATGGGGTCTGCCGGCACGTTGCGAATCCACACAGGCGCGTCTGCGCCAAACCCATTGCGAATGGCGCTGTTTGCCAGCGTCACGTCGCCTGATTGAATGATCAGGGAACGGGCAATGCCGCTGGTATGCCCGCCTTGTTCAATCGTGACGTAGTTGAAATTCGCCTGCCCGGTGGGGTTGACGTACACGCCGCCCCAATAATCGTCTGTTCCGTTGGTAAACGTAATGGGCTGCGTGATCGTGCCCAGCGCCACCAGGTTTCCGCTCACATACAGGTCATGCGCGGCAGCTTCAAACTGCACTTCTACGCCAGGCTCAATGGTTAAGATGCGCCCATTGGGTATG
>JAGVTM010000651.1 GCA_019136785.1 Chloroflexota bacterium
CCGTGCGCGAAGCGTTTTTGCGCCTGTACCGCATGGGACTCATCTACCAGGGGGAGTACCTGGTGAACTGGTCGCCTGGCTTACAGACCGCCGTTTCCGACCTGGAAGTGGAGTACAACGAAGAGCCGGGCTTCCTCTACTACTTCCAATACCCGGTGCAAGGCGGCGGCTTCCTGCCTGTGGCTACCACCCGCCCCGAAACCATCCTGGGCGACACGGCGGTGGCGGTGCATCCCGACGATGAACGCTACCAGGCGTACATTGGCAAAATGGCGCTGGTGCCCATACTCAACCGCGAAATACCCATCATTGCCGACGACTACGTGGACATTTCCTTTGGCACAGGCGCGTTGAAGATTACGCCGGGTCATGACCCCAACGACTTTGAGATTGGGCGGCGGCATGGGCTGGATATTGTGAACGTCATGAACAAGGATGCGACCATGAGCGCGGCGGCGGGGCCGTATGCCGGCATGGAACGTTTCGCCTGCCGGCAGCAATTGTGGGACGACATGAGCGCCGCGGGCCTGGCGATACGCCGCGAACCGTACACGCTGAACGTCCCCCGCAGCCAGCGCGGCGGCGAAATCATCGAACCCCTGATCAGCAAGCAATGGTTCGTCAACGCCACGCCCCTGGCGGAAATGGCGCTGGCTGCCGTGCGCAGCGGGCGCATTCGCATTGTGCCCGAACGATTCAACAAGACGTGGGAAAACTGGCTGACTAACATTCGCCCCTGGTGCATCAGCCGCCAGTTGTGGTGGGGGCATCGCATTCCCATCTGGTACGTGGAAGGCGACCACAGCCGGCCTATTGCCGCTCACGACGAAGACGACGCCTATCGCCAGGCGCGCGCCCGCTACGGCGCAGACATCACCCTGGAGCAAGACCCAGACGTGCTGGACACCTGGTTTTCCAGCGCCCTGTGGCCCTTCAGCACCCTGGGCTGGCCCGAAGAAACGCCAGACCTGGCGCGCTTCTTCCCCACCGACGTGCTGGAAACGGGTTACGACATTCTCTTCTTCTGGGTGGCGCGCATGGTCATGACCAGCCTCTTGTTCACCAACGACATTCCGTTCCATACCATCTATTTGCACGGGTTGGTGCGGGATGAGCAGGGACGCAAGATGAGCAAAACGATGGGCAACGTGGTGGACCCGCTGGAGGTCATGGATGAATATGGCACGGACGCGCTGCGTTTTACCCTGCTCACGGGCAGCGCCCCCGGCAACGATATGAATCTGTCTCTGGCGAAGGTGGAGAGCAACCGCAACTTCGCCAACAAGATTTGGAACATGGCCCGCTTTGTGACGCGGGGCATTGAGCAGGCGACGGGCGCGGACAAACCCGACGCGCCCGCTTACACGCCCGCCGACCGCTGGATTCTCACTCGTCTCAGCGAACTGATTGCCACGGTGGATCGTCTGTTTGACAACTACCTGTACGGCGAAGCGGGCCGGCAGATTTACGACTTTCTTTGGGGCGATTACGCCGACTGGTACCTGGAACAGGCTAAAGTGCAGTTAGCCAAAGGCGGCGCCACCGCCTGGACGACGCTGTCGGTCTCGTTCCAGGCGTTAGACGCCTGCCTGCGGCTGCTGCATCCTTACATTCCCTACGTGACGGAAGAGACGTGGCAGCAGCTTAAACGCGCGTTCCAGGAGGCTGACCTGGGCATTGCGCCGGCGGAAGGCTGGGCGGAGGCGTTGATTATTGCGGACTGGCCTCAGCCTGGATTGATTGACGCAGCAGGCGCAGCCGATTTCGAGCAAATGCGGGACGTGATTCGCGCCATTCGGGCGGCGCGGGCTGAGAACCAGGTGGACGCGGCGCGCCGTATTTCTGCCTTCATTCAGGGCGGCGCGCGCACCGCTTTTCTGCAAAGCCAGCGGGACGTGCTCGTTTTCCTGGCGCGGCTGGATGATGCGCGGCTGATCATTGGCGAAAGCGTGACGGCGCCCGACCAGGGGGTGACGCTGCCGTTGGGCGAGATCACGTGTTATTTGCCGCTGTCCGGCATGGTGGACCTGGCACAGGAACAGGCGCGGCTGCAGGCGGAACTGGCGAATGTGGCGCAGGAGATTGCCCGCTTGAGGGCGCTGCTGGCCGGGCCCTTTGCCCAACGCGCTCCGGCGGCGGTGGTGCAGCGGGAACGGGATAAGCTGGCGCAGTTGGAAGCGGCTCATGCGCAGATCAGCGAAAGGTTAGGTTAGAAACCGGGTTTCTCACAGAAACCCAGTTTCTAGCGCCTGAACGCCTTATGAGCGATTCCGCCCGCCCGCCGCGTATTGCCATTGACGTGACTGCCGCCGTGACGCAGGGGGGCGGCATTGGGCGGTATACGCGGGAAATGGTGTGGGCGCTGGCGGAAGTGGATCGGGAGACGTCGTATCATTTGTTTCATGCCAGGATGCCGGCATCTCCCCCCGTCCCCGATCCGCTGCCCACTGGCCCCAACATCCGCCGCCACGCCGCGCCCTTCAGCGACCGCTGGCTCTATCGCCTGTGGCACCGGCTGCGCCTGCCGCTGCCCGTGCAGTGGTTCACGGGGCCCATAGACCTGTACCATTCCCCCGATTTTGTGCTGCCGCCCTTGCGCGGGCACATCCCTACCTTGCTCACGGTGCACGATCTGTCGTTTGTGCATTACCCAGAGACGTTCACGCCGGCTTTGGTCAGCTACTTGAGCCAGGTCGTGCCCCCGTCCGTGGCGCGGGCCACGCACATTCTGGCGGATTCCGAAGCCACGCGCGCGGATTTAATGAACGTGTGGCAAACGCCCGCTGCCAAGATCACCGTCTTGTACAGCGGCGTGAACGAAAAGTTCCGCCCGGTGACGGAAAAGGGGGCATTGGCGACGCTGCGCGCCCGCTATGGGTTGGGCGAGGGGCCCTACCTGTTGAGCGTAGGTACGCTGCAGCCGCGCAAGAATTACCAGATGTTGGTGCGGGCTTTTAAGGGGGTGGCGGCGCAATGGCCGCACAACCTGTACATTGCCGGCAGCAAAGGGTGGCTGTATGACGAGATGCTGGCGGAAGCGGCGGCGCAGGGGTTGGCGGACAGGGTGAAGTTTTTGGGGTTTGTGGAGGATGGGGATTTGCCGGCATTGTACAGCGGCGCCGCCTTGTTTCTTTTCCCCAGTTTCTATGAAGGGTTTGGGCTGCCGCTGTTGGAAGCGATGGCTTGCGGCGTGCCCGTCGTCAGCGCGGATACGTCCAGCCTGGTGGAAGTGGCGGGGGAAGCGGCGTGGCTGCTGCCGCCGCAGGATGAGCGCGCCTGGCAGGAGACGATGCACCGGCTGCTGCTGGATGCGCCGCGCCGCGCCAGGATGGTCGCCGCCGGCTTTCGCCAGGCGCGCCAGTTCACCTGGCGCAAAACGGCGCGGCAGTTGGCGACGGTTTACCAGCAGCTTTTGGGGAAATAGTGGTCAGTGGCGAGTGATCGGTGGTCAGTGATTGAGCCGCGTCCGGCGAGAATAGCCAGTTCTGTAGGGCGGGTTGGCAACCCGCCCATAGCTTCTTGTAGGACCAATTGTTGGTTTGTTCATGCCGGCGGGCAGCCGGGTAGCGCTGCATTTAATCGTGGTGGGTGTCAGCCCCGCCGCAGGCGGGGCTGACACCCATTTTTATGGGCAATTTTGGGCGCGTTTGCGCCCAAAATTGCCCGTCACCGATGCCTTTTTGCTCGCTTTGCGGGGCCGTCAGGCGGTTAAGGAGATCACCACGATTTACTGGGGTGTTACCGGCAGCCGGCGGGGCGGAAAGAAAATAGTTAATTGGTGAATTGGTGAATTGGTGAACGGCTAATGGAGGGAGGGCAGGTAATGGGGCAATGGGCAGGGACGATGCAGCGAATTAGGGCGTGTTAGAGGACAATTGAACCATGTTTTTTGGGGATTCAATTGTCCTCTGCCAGAGCAACAGGATGAAATAAGCGTGTTGGATTTGCCGGCATGAGCCGGATTTTGTGTAAAAACGAGCAGAATTGCCCGATTTTTACGACTCTGCGCGGAATAATGGACAATTATGGCTGTGTTTGGGGAGGGTAATATGATAAATTACCCGGTAGGGGGAGGCGTATTGAATTGGGTGGGGATGTTGGGTATGGATTTTGAAAATAGCCGGAAAATAGCTTGACATTTTTTTTGTTCTGCTCTATTATTGCGGGCGTCGTGTGTATTGCAATACCCAGTGTTGAAGTAATCGCATTTAAGTAAGTCAATTTAAGTAACAGGCCTTGCTGTAATGCCTTTTCTGGCCCCCCTTTCATCTAGAAGGAAGCGCCGGTTTTGGGAGGCTTGCGGCTGACATGGCCACGAATCATCGGACAAGTTGAGGAGACCGGAAAAATGAAGAAGTTTGCGTTGTTGTTTGTTTTTGTTTTGTTGGTTGGCGTCGTGGCTGTGGCCGGCGCGAATGATGTGGCTGGTGGCCCGCCCAATCCCATTCCGTTGACCTTCCAGGATGCGGCTGGTAACCCGTATTGCGACGGCGTTTC
>JAGVTM010000036.1 GCA_019136785.1 Chloroflexota bacterium
GAAGGCAACTCCGGCTTCGACAAGGGTTTCGACAAGGGCTTTAACAAGCTCAGCCCACAGGAGGGTTTACCCATCTTAAACAAAAAACGCGGCTGGTTAGCCGCGTTCTTGTCTTTGCCTGGGTGTCTGGGTGCGCTTTTCTGAACAGCCCGCAACAACCCGCCTGCTCAACGCGGCGTGGTGAGTGTGTTGCTAAAGCTAAAAAAGAAGAAGCGCTGCCGTTTCATAGCTATTGATGATAGCATTGGGCAGAAGTGGTGTCAAGATGCGAAAAAACAATTCGCTCAATTAACTCATCAATGACAGGCTGAGGCGGCAGTTCAGTGGCGCCAATTTCCTGGCCAAGCGATACCAATGTTTCGTGACAAGGATAGGGCAGGATGCGCAGATCTGTAGCATTAACCTGAGTATGTCCATTGAACAGGCGGAAGAATCTAATTGCGCGAATTCGGGCCTTTGTAACGCCCTGAAGTTTATCCGGCAGGGGTCTGTCTTGGAATTGTCTTACACGATCTTGCAGGGACACAGGGCTTTGGGTTTGGTTCTATGACAATGGTGTTTTTCGTCAAGGTTGATGAGACAGAACTTTTGTCCATATAATATGGATCAGTTAGCCTGTTTTGTATAGTGGATGCAGTGTAGTATAAACCAATCAGAAACGCGCTTCAACCTTTGTGGTAACACCCCGGTAAACTGTGGCGCTCTCTTTAGCTGCATGCCGACCTGACATAACGGGCGAAAAATATTGGTGACGGGCAATTTTGGGCGCATATGCGCCCAAAATTGCTCATAAAAATGGGTGTCAGCCCCGCCGTAGGCGGGGCTGACACCCACCACGATTAAGTGCAGTGCTACCCCTTTGTTGGAGACGGGTAGAAAATCATGGCGAAACACAAGGACAGGGAGTTCAGCCAGGCGCTTTTTGACAGCGTGCAGCGAATTACGGGCGCAGCAGCGGCGGATGCGGCCCTCTGGACGGTGGGGACGCTGCCGGCAGGCGAACTGCGTAAAATGAAACAATTCCGTTTTCAACTGCTGCACCGCTGGCTGACAGAACATTTTGCCCCCTGCCGCGTGGCGGACATCGCCGGCGGCAAGGGGCTGCTGGCTTATCTGTTGCAGCAAAGCGGCTGGGAGGCGGTGGTGATTGACCCGTCGCCGCAAGGACTGCCGGATAAGTACAAGGATATAAGCAGCGACAGGCGGGTGCGCGTGCCGGTATCTGCCAGCGTACCGCGCATAGACGGCGGCTTTACCGGTCAGATGGCGCGCCATTTTGATATGCTGGTGGGGCTGCACGCGCATGGCTGCAACGTGGCTGTGATTGAGGCGGCGGCAGCTTACGGGTGTGGTTTTGTGCTGCTGCCCTGCTGCGTGATTGACGAACCATTTTACCCGCCGGCGGGCGTTCATTGGCTGGAGAGCCTGGCTGCCTACGCGGTCAGCAAGGGGCATACGGTGTATTCTTTCCAACTGAACTTCAAAGGGCAAAATATCGGCTTGTGCGCCCCTGGGCGCTGCCATTTGCGCCACGCCGGGGCGCACGACAGCGGATGAAATCCATCACAGATTTCGCCAATAACGCAGAACTGTTTTGTAGATGACCAGGACGGGTCACGGGTCAACCACTGACCACTCGCTACTCACCCCTACTCTTAAAGGAATGTAGATGGAATCAGAGCGGATGCGGATTTTGGATCGGCTGCAAGCAGGCGAGATTACCGCCAGCGAAGCGCGGGAGATGCTGCGCAGGTTGGCGAGTGGGCATGCGCCATCCGCCTCGCCCGCACCGCCAGCCGCGACGCGGAATCCAACCGCGGCGCGGAATCCAGCCGCGCCAGAAGACCTGGCGGCGGCTATCCGGCTGGCGGAGCAGCCCAATCCGCTGGCTGCCGCCGCCCCTGCGCCTGACTTTGACCGGCTGCGCCGCCGCTGGCGGTGGCTTTTTGCCCTGAGCGTGCTGGGGGTAGCCGTGTTGGGGGGGCTGCTGGTTTCCATGACCCAAACAGCCGCCGGGCAGGTCACAGCTGCGTTGGTGTGCACCTGGCCCCTGTTTGTGGGCGCCGTGGGCGGGGCGCTGCTGGCGATCTGGAGCCGGCGGGCGCAATGGGCGCAACTGCGAGTGGAACAGCAGAACAGCCGGCGGCTGCGGCTAAGTTTTCCCGTACCTGTAGGGCTGGTGGGGAGTCTGGTGGGATTGGTGCGGACGTTGGTTCCGCCGGTGCGGGCGCGCTGGGAAAATGCCGGCACGCTCCTCACCGACATGCGCCAATCCTCTAACCAGGCCCCCCTGCTGCTGGACATTCACGACGACACAGGCGTTCACGTGCAGTTATACGTGGGCTAAAACGGGGACAGGAGGAAAAACCAAAACAGCGCGAATTGCCTGACCGCAGCCGTGCGGTGTGGCGCTGGCTGGTTGTAATTTTACAGCAGCAGGCGTATCATCTGGTTGTGTGGTTTATTCCCAAACCCCATTGTAACCCTACCAGGGCAGCGCGCCTCTCGTAGCTGTAGGGTTACCAGCGAACACTTACTCCCATCAGGGTTAAGGAAGGTAACTATACACTCCCTCTGGGATTCAGCCGCGAAGGAGGCGGCGACCGCAAAGTTCTTCTCTTTACCTTTGCGTTCTTTGTGTCTTTGCGGTGAATAGTTGCTAAGGAAGAAGCAAATGATACGAACACGAACTGTGAACGACGCCCACCGTTTGCGCACGGCGCAGTTAGACATGCCCCCCCGCTTGCTGCTGGGCCCAGGCCCTTCCAACGCCCACCCGCGCGTGCTGCAAGCCATGAGTATGCCCCAGGTTGGTCACCTGGACCCCCGCTTCATCGAACTGATGAACGAACTACAAGAGATGCTGCGTTATGCCTGGCAAACGGATAACGCCCTGACCGTTCCCGTCAGCGGCACAGGCAGCGCCGGCATGGAAGCCGCCCTGGCTAACCTCATTGAACCAGGAGACGTGGTTCTGGTGGGCGTCATGGGCTACTTCGGGCAGCGCATGGTAGACATGGCCGGACGGTATGGCGCGGAAGTGCGCCAGTTGACCAAAACGTGGGGCGAAGCGTTTACCCTGGATGAACTGCGCGCCGGGCTGGAGAAATATCGCCCAGACGTGCTGGCTCTGGTGCACGCCGAAACCTCCACCGGGGCGCGCCAGCCGCTAGAAGGCGTGGGCGAACTTTGCCGCGCTTACGACTGTCTGCTGCTGCTGGATACGGTCACCAGCCTGGGCGGGCTGCCTCTGTTCCTGGACGACTGGGGCGTAGACGTGGCCTACAGCGGCAGCCAGAAATGTCTGAGCTGCCCGCCCGGATTGGCGCCGCTCACCCTGGGACCCCGCGCCATAGACAGGCTGCACCGGCGGGAAACCCAGGTTGCCAACTGGTATCTGGATATGTCCCTGGTCAGCCGGTACTGGGGCCCAGAGCGCACTTACCACCATACGGCGCCCATTGCCATGAACTACGGCTTGCGCGAGGCGCTGCGGCTGCTGGTGGAGGAAGGGCTGGAAGCGCGCTGGGCGCGGCATCAGGCTAACGCCGAACTATTGTGGGATGGGCTGGCAGACATGGGCTTGCAGTGTCACGTATCACCGGAGATTCGCCTGCCCAGCCTGACAACGGTGCGCATTCCGCGCGGTGTAGACGGCAAGGCGGCAGCGCGCCAGTTGCTTGAGGAGTACAACATCGAAATTGCCGGCGGTCTGGGAGAACTGGCGGGCAAGGTGTGGCGCATTGGCTTGATGGGCTTCAATAGCCGCGCCGAAAATGTGACCTTGCTGCTCGGCGCCCTGGCGCAGGTGTTGGGGCGTTGATGGCGGCTGATCTACCGGTCTACGAGGCTGTGATATTCGACTTTGATGGCACGCTGCTGGACAGCGAGGTCACGCATTTGCAGTTGTACCAGCAGTTAGGCGCGCAAATTGGCTTCGACATGACGGCGGCGCGCTATATGCGTGACTTCTTGGGGCAAACAGACGAGGCCATTATTGGCGCCATGGCGGTGGAATTGGGACGGACGGCAGACGCGCCCGCCTGGATAGCCCGCAAGCAGGACTGGTTTTATGAGCGCCTGGCGGGTGGACAGATCCCCGAAATCCCTGGGGCAACGGCGTTTGTGCAGCAGTTGGCGGCGCAAGGCGTGCCTTTGGGCGTGGGAACCAGCGCCATTGCTGCCGAAGTACAGTTGGGTCTGACCGGATTAGGTCTGCTGTCCTTGTTTCGCACGGTGGTGTCCGCGGATATGGTCACTGCCGGCAAACCCGCCCCCGACATCTATCTCCGCGTTGTGCGCGACCTGGAGGTGTCCCCTGACCGCTGCCTGGTTTTTGAAGATTCGGCGGCCGGGGTGACGGCGGCGAAAAGTGCCGGCATCCCCGCCATCGGCGTCGGTTCGCACCATCCCCAGGCGCTGCTGGCAGCCGGCGCCCTGCGCGTCATCCCTGATTTCCGCAGCCTCCTTCGTAAATAGTGGACAGTGGCG
>JAGVTM010000229.1 GCA_019136785.1 Chloroflexota bacterium
GAAAATCTGGCCCAGAGCCATCGCCAGTTCGCCCACCTGCCCGCTCTGAATGGCTGGCGCCATCTGCGTGATGTCGAAGACGTGGAACGCAATCAGCAAGATAACGGCTACGCCTGCCAACAAGGGAGCGCCGCCAATGATGCTTTCGCGGAACGGTCCCAACGTGTGGCTTTTGAAATATTCCACGTAGCCAAGCTGGATGGATCCATCTTTCTGAGCGCGCGGAATCAGGCTGAAGCGACCGGTGCGCACGCCTAACATGCCGGCAGCCAGCCAATGACTGACCTCGTGCAAGAAAACGCCGGGCAGCAACACAATGGCGTACAAAATCATGGCCCAGTTGGCATTGCCCGTAAGCAGCAAGGAGACGCCATGCAGATGGCGATGGATCCAGCGCTGCACCACAACCAGCAGCGGCAGCGTCACCGCTACCCAGATGAATGGAGCCAGGAATTCGTTCATAGTCGCGTGGAAGTTCAACGTCTCCGCAGACGTTGAACTTCTAAACCCTTTGCCTCGATGGTCACTGCGCGGCGCGCACCAGGTCTACAAAACTGGGTTTCAGGCTGGCCCCGCCAACCAGCGCGCCGTCAATGTCGGGATGCTGCATGTAGTCGGCGATATTCTCCGGGCTGACGCTGCCGCCGTACTGGATGCGAATTTGCTGGGCCGTGTCTTCGCCAAACAGGTCCGCCAGCGTGCCGCGCACGGTCAGGCCAATGATGTTGCCGGCGCTGGTAGGGTTGGCTGATTTGCCCGTGCCAATAGCCCAGATTGGCTCGTAAGCCACCACGCACAGCGTCGCCTGGGCGGCGGAAAGATCGGCAAACGCTGCTCGCACCTGTCCGCTGACGAAGCTGTGCGTTTCACCCGCCTCGTTTTGCGCCAGGCTTTCGCCCACGCAGACAATGGGCGTCAGCCCATGCGCCAGGGCGGCTTTGATTTTGCGGTTGACAGCTTCGTCCGTCTCGTTGTAATAGGCGCGCCGTTCGGAGTGGCCTAGGATGACGTACTGGCAGTAGGGAACGAGCATAGCCGGGGCGCATTCGCCGGTGTAGGCGCCCGATTCGGCATAGTGCATGGTTTGCGCGCCCACGCCAATTCTCGTGCCGCGCAGGGCATCAGCTACAGCAGGCAAGGCCACGAATGGGGGACAGACGGCGCTGTCCACCCGTTCGATCTCATTCAACCCGTGCCGAATCTGGCGTACAAAGGCGACGGCTTCGTCAACGGTTTTGTTCATTTTCCAATTGCCGGCAATAAATGGTTTTCGCATATCACTATCCTCCTTCAAAAACAGTGGTGAGTGGCGAGTGGTCAGTGGTCAGTGAAGCTACTCCCAAGCCATCCCACAAAACAAATCTGCGTCATCCGCGAAATCCTGTTTTCATTCTTTGTGGCGTCGTCCTGAGCCTGCCGAAGGGTGCGCTGCCGCTCATGAGGAACTCCTTCAAAAATAGCCTATCTTAGGGCGGGTTGGCAACCCGCCCATGCTTCAAAAACAGTCTCACGCGGAGACGCGGAGAGCGCAGAGAAAAAATTCGTTAAATTCGTGGCTAAGATTTTCATCCATGATGGCGCGCCGCAGCCCATGTTGTTTCCTTCAAAAACAGTGACCGGTGGCGAGTGGTCACTGGTCAGAAAATTCGTGAAGATTCGTGTAATTCGTGGTTAAAATCTTTATGCCCCAGAGGCGCCGGCTGGCTGGCTGCCGCCAGCAGCCGCCGGATATGCGTTTGCAGCCATACAGGCACATCTTCTTCCGCCAGCGCCGCTTGCAGCGCCATTAAAGCGCGCTGCGGTTCGCCCATTTCTTGATACAGGTAGCCTTGCAGAAAGAGAAACGACGCCCGCGCCGTGTTATCCGGATCCCGCAGGCTTGTATTCAAAATCCGCATGGCTGCCGCCAGGTTACCAGACGCATAAGCCTGGTACGCCTCCCCCAATTGTACGGTGAATGCCATCCCTGGGCGACCTGGGATACGCGCAGCCAGGTCGGCGGCGGCAGCCGCGCCGCGATCAGCCAGAATGATGTCCATCATCATCAGATGGTAGAGCATGGGGTTATCCGGGAACTGCTGGATGCCGCTTTGCAGCAGCAGTTGCGCCAGATCGTAATAAGCCGGATAGACCAGCACCGCTTCGACGGCGTTGATAGCCACCGCCGGGTTTTCCGCCCGCGCAAAGGCTGACGCGATCAGCTGCTGCGCCGCGTCCGTTTCGCCAGCCTGCAGGTGGGCAATAGTCAATTCCAGGCGCAGCGACAGATTGTCGGGAGCGGCCTCAACCAGAGGCAGCAGTTCTGCCGCAGAGCGCACCTGTTCTGGCGGAGGAACCTGCCAGGGGGGCAGCGCTGGTCTGGCAGCCTGGGTAGCGGCGGACAGAGCGGTAGCTGTGCCCGCCTGCTGTCGCTGTTCCAGGCTGTTCCCTAACGCCAGCAGTCCCAGGCAGAGGCACATGCCCAATGCCATACCCACCAGAACCAGCGTCACCGTACGGCGGCGCGAAGGAGCGGCGGCTGGCGGGTGGGGGGATGCTGCCGGCAGCGAGGCAGCTGGGGGTGTGTTGTCTGGTTGGGCGCTGCCCGCGTCCCGCGACAACCCATCGGCGTGTGGGCGGTCTGGTGGGAACGCTTCCGCAGGCATGGTCAGCAGCGCCTGGCGAAAGGCGGCAGCCAGCGCTCCCGCAGATGGATAGCGTGCCGCCGGGTCCTTCGCCAGGGCTTTGTCCAACACGGCCGCCAGCGCTGGCGGCGCCTGAGTGTTAATCTCGTTGGCGGCGGGCGGCGGCGTGAAGATGTGGTCGTGGACGATGGCGTAAGCGGTGTCCGCCTGAAACGGAACGCGACCACAAACGAGTTCAAACAGGATGACGCCAAAAGAATAGACGTCCGCCCGCTCGTCAATCTCCCGTTCGCCGCGCGCCTGTTCCGGTGAAATATACTGCGGCGTGCCCAGCATCATGTCTTGTGACAGCGTGGATTCGCCGGTTTCTGCCAGCCGCGCCAGCCCAAAATCGGTAATGGTCACTTTGCCTGCGCCCGAAAGGATGATGTTGGAAGGTTTGATGTCGCGGTGCAGCACGCCGCGGGTGTGGGCGTAATCCAGAGCGGAGGCGATAGCCGTGACCAGGGGCAGAATTTCGGCGCGGGACAGCCGGCGCTTTTGCAGTAGATCCTTTAAGGTCTGCCCTTCGATCAGGCGCATCACCAGATAGGGATAGCCTTCATGTTCGGCAAAGTCGTAAACGGGGACAATGTGGGGGTGATCTAGCTGCGCCACAACGCGGGCTTCGCGCTGAAAGCGGCGCAGGAAAGAGGCATCGGTTACGAAAGCTGGGTGCAGAACCTTAATGGCCACGTAGCGATCCAGCGCCTCGTGATAGGCGCGATAGACGCTGGCCATTCCCCCTTGCCCCAACCGGGCCACGATTTGGTAGGGGCCAACCTTGTCACCAACGCTGAAACTCATAAGCTGCCTGATTGTGATTGCTGTGCGGGCCAGTTAGCGGCGCAAGCGTGATTATAAGGGAGGCAGTACCCTCAGGCAAAATACAGCGCAACGATACGACAAAACGGGCAAAAAAGCGTCGGCGCCGGGCAATTTTAGGCGTAGACGCGCCCAAAATTGCCCATAAAAATGGGTGTCAGCCCCCACCGCAGGTGGGGCTGCCACCGCAGGTGGGGCTGCCACCGCAGGTGGGGCTGACACCCACCACGATTAAGTGCAGCGCTACCCTCAGGCGACTGCTGCATAGACGGGCAGTTACTTGGCGAAGGTAACGGCGCGGGTTTCGCGGATGACGGTCACCTGAACCTGTCCGGGATATTGCATACTTTCTTCCACCGTCTTGGCCACGTCTTTGGACAGACGAATAGCGCCCAGGTCGTCAATCGCGCCCGGCTTGACCAGGATACGAATTTCGCGGCCCGCCTGCAGAGCATAGGCGCTTTCTACGCCGGGGAAGGAGACGGCAATGTCTTCCAGCGTGCGCACCCGCTTGATGTAATTTTCCAGGCTTTCGCGGCGCGCGCCCGGCCGGGAGCCGGATATGGCATCCGCCACCTCTACGATGACGGCTTCGATGGATTCCTGCTCCACTTCGTGATGGTGGGAGGCAATGGCGTTGACCACAATTGCCGGCACTTTGAAGCGCGCCGCATAATCTGCGCCCAGTTGGGCATGCGTGCCTTCCTGCTCGTGGTCCATCGCCTTGCCCAGGTCGTGCAGCAGCGCGCCCATCTTGGCGGCGACAATATCCGCGCCTAACTCCGCGGCTAACGCTGCCGCAATCTTGGACGCTTCCACGGAATGATGCAGTTGGTTTTGCCCATAGGAAGTGCGGAACTTGAGCCGCCCCAGCATCTTAATCACTTCCCGGTGTAGCCCATGCACATTGGCTTCGTAAACAGCCTGTTCGCCCGCTTCCACAATGACGCGGTTGACTTCGTCGCGGGCATCTTTGAGCAATTTCTCGATGCGGGC